>JAFXDL010000153.1 GCA_017516265.1 Bacteroidaceae bacterium | reverse complement strand
GGAAACACCAAGACAGAGGCTTATTTCAATCTGGTGAAGCGCCTGAAAGATGCAGGCCTGCCCATCGACGGATGCGGCTTGCAGTGTCACCTGACCACGGGCGAACTGGATACACTGAAACTGGAGAAGAACATCCAACGCTACGCCACCTTGGGACTCGACTGCATCATCACGGAGCTGGACATTGCGCTGGCCGACCCCACAGCCACCGATGCACTTGACCTCCAAGCCAAGGAATACGGAGCCATCACACGCATCTTCCTGCGCAACGACAACTGCCCCACGATGCTCGTGTGGGGCATCTCGGACAACCACTCATGGCGCGAAAACCAGCCGTTGCTCTACGACAGCAGCCTGAAGCCCAAACCCGCCTACTACAACGTGCATGCCCAACTCCGCTTAGCCGCCGAAAGACACGCGGCAAGTATCAAGGATACACCACAGGCTGCCTCCACGGCTCCTCTGGTGAGCACCACCTACTTCAACCTGTGCGGACAAACCGTCGCCACTCCCCAAGGCATTGTCCTTGAACGACGGGTGTATGCTGACGGCACTATATCGGTGAAGAAGCGTATCTATTAGAGGGTGGTCAAAAATAAATCTAGGCACGGAGTTCCCTTGAACAAAGCGAGAACTCCGTGCCTAAATTTGTTTTTCTCTTTCCTCCATTTTTCCTTCATTTCTTTCCCTTTTTCTCTTCCTCTCCTCGAACGACTGTCTAAAATTTAGACGATTTTGAGGTCAAAAATACGAATTAACACTTCTTTAACAGTTTTTTCTTGCATAATTCAAGAACTTTGTAAGGGAAAAGCAACGGATTCTCTCCGTTTCTCTACGGAGAAAACACAGAGTTCTCAAGGAAAAACAGTTTCTGCAAAGGAAATACAGTTTGCAGTAAAGAAAAACAGAAATCCGAGGAAACTGTAGAAGATTGAAGATAAGACAAATAGACAAAGAATAAAAGAAAACAATAAATCCCTGAATCCTCCCCCTTTGGGGGAACTAGAGGGGGCCTGAATTATGATAGCACATAACCTAACCCTCGCATGGCGGCAACTGGTAAAGTACCGCCTGCAATCAGCGGTCAGCGTCGTAAGCTTGGCCATCGGCTTTGCCTGCTTTGCATTGGCAAGCATGTGGATAAAGTATGAGACGACGTATGACGCGTTCCATAAAGATGCGGACAGAATGTACGTCTTGATGCGCTCCTTGAACAGCAGATTGACAGGATATGACTGGCAGGTGGCTTATGAGAACTGCGACAGTCTGGTCAAGTATTGTCCCGAGGTGGAAGCCTATACCAGTTTCGACCACATGGATTACCAGAAGGTGTTGCAACACGACCGGCAGCTTACGCCCAATGCTAAAGTGATTTCCTGCGACAGCACTTTCCTGAAGATGTTCAACGTGCGGCTGGTGGCCGGCACGTGGGACTTCCTGCATCGGGACAATCAGATTGCCGTCACCCGACAGATGGCCCAACGGCTGTGGGGCGATGCAGAACCATTAGGGCAGGAGGTGACGATGCCGAACTATCATGCAGGCGGAAACTTCACGGTGACAGCCGTCGTGGAGGGATGGGACAGTCACAGTTGTCTGCCTTTCGAACTGCTGCGCAACAACACCTATTTGAGGAATGTAAAACAAACGGGTGGGGTCAACTATCCTTTTTCTTATGCATTCTCTCATGTCTGGCGCCTGTCGGAGCACGCCGATGTGGAGGCTATCAACAAACGGCTGGACTCACTGCAGATTTCCGAATCAAAGGGGGCAAGCTATGCCATTGAGGTGACGGAGAAATTCAAACTGATACCGCTGACGGAGCTTCGTCACATCCAGTTTCATCTCGATGTGAAGGTGAAGGTGGAGCACATCCGCCTGTTTGCCCTTGCGGGCGGGTTGCTTATCCTGTGTGGTCTGCTCAACTACCTGACGATGTTCATCAACCGCCTTTTCATCCGCCAGCGCGAGATTGCCCTGCGCACGGTGTTCGGCGCTACGGGGCGTAACCTGACGGTGCAGTTCCTCACGGAATATGGATTGGTGTTGGCCATAGCCCTGTATCTGGGCATATACCTGATGAAGGTGGTGTTACCCTACTTCCGCCAGTTGGCCGAGTTGCCCGAAGGGGTGGGCTTTGTCTATCGCGAAGGACTTGTCTATCTGCTGATGGTGGTGGCCGTGTCGTTGCTCATCTCGTTGCCCGTTATCGGATTCTTCCGCCGTCAGGCATTGCAGAACTCCATCCAGAATAAAGTGGGGTTGTTCAGCTATAGCAATTTCCGCAAACTGAGCGTGTGCCTGCAACTGGGCATCAGCATCCTTTTCATCTTCTGCACAGTGGTGTTGCAGAAGCAGCTTTACACCCTGCGGAACGAGGACTTTGGATTTGAGCGGAAGAATATGGCGGTTATTACCGTTTATGGTGACAAAGGGGATGGTGTGGAGTCGTTCGGTGAATACCTGCGGCAGCAACCGGAGGTCACGGAGGTCATCCGTCGGTGGAGTGCCTTGTTTCCTATTACTTTTAGCTCTCATTACACCTTTACCAAGATTACACAAGGAAGACAAATGAACGTAGAAATGATAGAGGAGTCGATAGAATGCCAAGCTTTTGAGGATATGGAATGCCGGTTGGCTGATTTCTACGGATTGCAACTGCTGAAAGGACGCTATCTGCAGGAGGGGGACGACCCTTCTGCCATCGTCATCAACGAGACAATGGCCAAGAAATTCAATTGGGACGACCCGATAGGGAAACAGATAGAGAGGTTCCACCTACCTTTCACGGTCGTCGGAGTAGTCAAGGATTTCCTGATTTTTGGTCCCACTACACCTGCCAAGCCAACCTTTTTCAGCTTTGAAGAATTTATGGAAGGAAGACGGGGCAATTCCTTTGTCTTCAAATACCAACCGGGAGACTGGACAGCCTACAGAAAGAAGTATGAGGAGAAGATAAGCAGTTACGGCGGAAGCCTCGGAGCCAACATTTCTAATGTGGAAGAGGAATATGAAGATTTGCTTGAAAGCGAAATCAATTTGCAGAAACTCCTGACCACTACGGCCATTGTTTGCATCCTCATTGCCCTCTTCGGCGTGTGGTCGATGATTATGCTCACCTGTGAGCAGCGCCGCAAGGAGATTGCCATCCGCAAAGTGCATGGCGCCACGGTGAAGGACATCCTCGACATGTTCTTCCTCGAATACATGAGCCTGCAAGCCATAGCAGCCGTAGTGGCCTTCCCCATCGGCTATGCCTGCATGAAACCGTGGCTGGAGCAGTATGTGGTGCAGACAGAAATATCGTGGTGGATTTACGTAGGCATCTTCATGGCCGTAGCCCTGCTCGTCGCCCTCTGCGTCGGCTGGCGCG
>JAFXDL010000152.1 GCA_017516265.1 Bacteroidaceae bacterium | reverse complement strand
GTTGGATACGTCTCATACTTGAGAGGCTTTCCGCTTCGGATTCAAAAGCTGTTGCCAGCCTGTAAAGACTCACTGTCTGAACCTTGCACATGGCCAATATCATCAGGGTTACAAACTTTATTCGGGCTAAATTCATATTTTCACCCAAATAATCTTTCATTATGTCGAATAAATCACTACTTTTGCAGTGAACCTTAGGATTAGCTATCATAGAAAAAGCTCTCACACTTTTCTACAAAGATACTAATTTCTAAGGTTTTACGCAAGCAATTTGCTGATTATTAAATAGATATATTTTTTGTCATGTACTAAAATTATATATATATAATAATTTTCTATTCTAGTATTCTCATCATAGTCATGGGCGCAAAAATAACTGTTTACTCTGTTTACCTTGTTTACCTTACAATGGCTGTGGCAGCGTTTTGTGGAAGATTCAAAAAAATGAAGATGAAAAAAACCTCTAAAAACTTGCATTCGGCCGAAAAATGTAGTATCTTTGTATCACCTCCAAAACAGCCCCCGTGAAAGGCTGATTTACTGAAAAACCATTAAATTCTTGCTCATGTAGCAGAAATAGTGTACTTTTGTAGCTTCAAAGAACACGCGAAGGCAAAAACAGAAAATGGTAACCCCCGAAATACAGCAAGTGAAACTACGGTTTGGCATCATCGGCAATGCCGAGGGGCTCAGCCGTGCCATAGACATAGCCATGCAGGTGGCCCCCACAGACCTGTCGGTGCTCATCACCGGCGAGAGCGGTGTGGGTAAAGAGGTTTTCCCCAAGATTATCCACGAGTATAGCCGGCGCAAGCACAGCCGCAAGTACATTGCCGTGAACTGTGGTGCCATTCCCGAAGGTACCATCGACTCCGAGCTGTTCGGCCACGAGAAGGGCGCCTTCACTGGTGCCATCGGCGAGCGCCAGGGATACTTTGGCGAGGCCAACGGAGGCACCATCTTCCTGGACGAGGTGGGCGAGTTGCCATTGGCCACACAGGCCCGCCTGTTGCGCGTGCTCGAGAGTGGGGAGTACATCCGCGTGGGCTCATCGAAGGTGGAGAAGACCGACGTGCGCATCGTTGCTGCCACCAATGTGAACCTGATGCAGGCCATTGTCGAGGGGCGCTTCCGCGAAGACCTTTTCTACCGCCTCAACACCGTGCCCATCACCATACCGCCCCTGCGCGAACGGGGGAGCGACATCGCCCTGCTCTTCCGCAAGTTTGCCAACGACGTTGCCGAGACTTACCGCATGCCCGCCATCCAGCTGACCGAGGAGGCGCAACGGATACTGCTGGCATACCCCTGGCCGGGCAATGTGCGCCAGTTGAAGAACATTACCGAGCAGATTTCCATCATCGAGCGCAAGCGCGAAATCACCCCCGACATCCTCCAGCAGTACATCCCCGTTCAGGAAGGGGGCTCACGCATGCCCGCCTTGCTCAAGGGCAATGCCGCCTCTGCAGGACACACCTTCGAGAGCGAGCGCGAGATACTGTATCAGATACTCTTCGACCTGCGTCGGGACATGACGGAGCTGAAGCGCCTGGTACACTCCAACGTGGGGCAGATGCAGCACTCACAACCCATGGATACCCATCAGACGGCCTCGCACGTGCCCTTCTGTCCGGCAGAGGAAATGCCGCTTGATGCCGGAGTGCCACTGGCCCGCCCCATGACACCAACCGTCAGTGTCAGCCATCAGCACACTGTGTCTCCCTCGCTACCCCATGTGGTGGCCGATGACGACATTCAGGACACGGAGGAATACGTCGAGGAGAGCCTCTCGCTGAACGAACTGGAGCGCGAGACCATCCGCAAGGCACTGGAGAAACACAATGGTCGCAGGAAAAGGGCGGCTCAGGAACTGAACATTTCGGAACGTACGCTTTATCGGAAAATCAAGGAATATGGCTTGGAATAAGAGAATCATGAGATATATGGGGTTGCTGATGGTCATCCTGCTGATGGCCACTGCCTGCACCGTGTCCTACAAGTTCAACGGTGCCTCCATCAACTACGACAAGGTGAAGACCATCACCATAGAGGAATTCCCCAACCGGGCATCCTACGTGTGGGGGCCCATGGCACCGATGTTCAATACTGACCTGCAGGACATCTATGTGCAACAGACACGCCTGCAACAGGTGAAGCGCGGAGGCGACCTTCATGTCTCGGGCGAGATTACGGCATACGACCAGTACAACAAGTCGGTATCCGCCGAAGGATATTCGTCGGTAGTGGAACTGAAGATGGTGGTGAACGTGCGTTTCACCAACAATACGAACCATAGCGAGGACTTCGAGAAGACCTTCTCGGCCACGTGTGAATACGATGCCACCCAGCAGCTTTCGGCCGTGCAGGAGGAGCTGGTGACTCAGATGGTGGACGAGATTACCGAGCAGATTTTTAATGCCACCGTGGCTAACTGGTAAAGAGAGAGACGAGAAAAATCCCCCCTAAAAAAAGAAACAGAAACAGACACACACACTATGGCCCTGAACATCCCCGACCTGATAGCACATCCCCAGAAGCTGGCCGACCGCGTGGTAGTGCACGAACTGAAGGAATTGCTGGAGCAGTACCCCTATTTCCAGGCAGCCCGTCTGCTCTATCTCAAGGCACTCTACCAGTTGCGCGACCCCTCCTTTGGCGACGAGTTGTGCCGTACGGCGCTTTATGTGGCCGATCGCCGTTCACTCTTCTACCTGATAGAGGGCGACTACTATACCCTGCGTCCCGTGGCACGCAAGGCCTCCTCCAAGGCAGAGCAGGGCGAGGGGGCAGAGCCCGACAGGACCCAGTTGCTCATTGATGCCTTCCTGAGCGGACTTCCCACCGAACCCGAAGAGGCCGAAGAACAACCCCTGGACGATGGAGGACTGAGCCTCGACTACACCCCCTATGTGTTACGTGCGGAGGACCTGGAAGAGGCCACCACACCCGAAGAGGCGCAACACACTGAGGTGCGCCCGATGAAGGGGCAGAACTTGATTGACGATTTTATCCAGAATTCTGACGAAAAAATTGACAACCCGACCGACGCTCCCCTGATACCCGAGCCTCAGGACAAACCCGAAGAGTTGCCCGGCGTGGAGGAAGATGATGGCTATTTTACCGAAACTTTGGCCAAAATCTACATAAAACAGCACAGATATGCCAAGGCACTTGAAATTATTCGGCGATTAAGTTTGAAATATCCAAAAAAAAATGCTTACTTTGCAGACCAAATCCGTTTCCTCGAGAAATTAGTTATAAATTCAAACGATAAATAAAAGAAAAAAATGTACGTATTATTGATTGTATTGATTGTTATCGCCTCTGTTCTGATGTGTGGTATTGTTATGATTCAGAACTCTAAGGGAGGTGGTTTGGCTTCCAGTTTTGCGTCTTCTAACCAAATTATGGGTGTGCGCAAGACCACAGACTTCGTGGAGAAATTCACTTGGGGCTGTGCTGTAGCCATGGTCGTATTGAGCATAGCTATCGCTTATGTGTTGCCTTCTGCCAATGTGGCTACTCACTCAGTGCTTCAGGACGAAGCTCAGCAAGAGAGCGTCACAAATCCTGTGACAATCCCCGGATTCGATGCTTCACAGGCAGCACCTGCCACTGATGCACCTGCTGAGACTCCCGCCAACTAAGAGCGAGAGAATCTCTTTTCACTCACGGAAGAGTGTGTGTGTAACACAAAACGTATAAAGCCGTCCCTGCGCTCATCATCATTTTCATGAGTTGCAGGGGCGGCTTTATGCATTTTTGGTTTTTGGAACTTTAAACTTTGAACTTTGAACCTTAAACCCTTTTATTTCTGAATAAGGCGCTTGATTTCCTCCAATTGCATCTTTATCTCTTGCATTTCGCTTTTCAAGGCTTTGAACTGTTCCTGCTCGGCCTCCTTTTCCAGGAAGGCGTGCACCTGTTCGCTGATGGCCTTCATGCCCGCAATGGAGGGGTGGCTGCGTTGCTTCTCTATATTATATAAGGTGATGACCGGCACATCGTAGCGCTGGCAGATGGTATATACCGACTCGTTGATGCTGCCCTTCAGCTCGCTGTTCAGCAGGTAATAGACACGTGCCTGGGGGTAGCGGCTCTGCAATCCGCTGAGCAGGTAAGCCAGTGCGGGACGGAAACTGTAGAGCTCCTGACTCGTCCAACTATCATACTTGTACTCTCCGATGGGTGCGCCCGCCCAACTATCGTTGGTGGCTCCGAAGATGAAGATGATGTCCGGGTTTCCCAATCCTCCCATGCGCGTGATGAAGGAGCGGTCGCTATAGTCCTCCTTGCGGTAGCCCGTGTTGCAGATGGTGGAGCCACTGTAGGAGTTGTTCACCTCCAGCGTGTAGCCGTAGTTGTGGATGAACTGGTGCCACCATGTCTGCTCCAACTTCACCACATCGTTGTCCTTTGCCGGATACCAGACGAGATTTTCCTTCGGAGTCACATGCTCCTTGAATGTGGAGTACGAATCGCCCAGGATAGATACTCGCTTTTGTGCCAGTGCTGCCCCTCCCTGGAGGATGCAGATGGCCAGTGCCAATAGAATGAAATGTCTTTTCATCGTTTTTACTTTGTTTTAAGATTAAGTTTCGTGGGTGCAAAGATAGTTTTTTTTATTCAGAATATGTGATTTTGTAATCTCTTCTTTGCAATTACTACCTATTAATAGGTAAAATACCAAACTCCTTGTACGAAAATGCCCGCATTTGAATAAAAAAAGTTATCTTTGCAGTGAGATTTAGTCACAATTAAACCTATTGTAATTATTTATGGAATTGAAGAACATTCAAGTGGGTTTTAAAGGAACCATCTGGAAAGAAGAAATCAATGTGCGCGACTTCATTCAGCACAATTACACCCCGTATGAAGGGGATGACACATTCTTGGTGGGCTCCACAGAGAAAACCCGCAAGGTTTGGAAAAAGTTGACCGAACTTTTTGTCGTTGAACGTGAAAAGGGCGTGGTGGATGCAGAGACACGGATGCCTCAGAGTATTGAAACCTATGGCCCTGGCTATATCGACAAGGATAACGAAGTCATTGTTGGATTGCAGACCGATGCCCCCCTCAAGCGCGGCATCTTCCCTAAAGGGGGTATCCGCATGGTGGAGAATGCCTTGAAGGCATACGGCTATCAGCTCGATCCTGTGACAAAGGAAATCTTTACCAAATATCGCAAGACACATAACGAGGGCGTATTCTCGGCCTATACGGAAGAAATCCTGGCTGCCCGCCACTCACACATCATCACTGGATTGCCCGATGCCTACGGACGTGGACGCATCATCGGTGACTACCGACGGGTGACACTGTATGGCACCACCAATCTGATTGAGGAGAAGAAACGCTTCCTCAAGCGCCTGGACATACAGGAATTTACAGATGAAATCGTGCAGGAGCGCGAGGAGACATCTGAGCAAATCAAGGCTCTCAAGGGCTTTGAGAAAATGTGTGCCGCCTATGGCTTCGACGTGACCCGTCCCGCCACAAATGCATTGGAAGCGGTGCAGTTCGTCTATCTGGCTTATCTGGGAGCCGTGAAGGATCAGGACGGTGCCGCCATGTCCATCGGACGTATCTCGACCTTCCTGGACATCTATATCGAAAAAGACCTTGCCGAGGGACGCATCACAGAAGCCGAAGCTCAGGAGATGGTGGACCAGCTGATTATCAAGTTGCGCATCGTGCGCTTCCTGCGTACGCCAGAGTACAACGACCTCTTCTCGGGCGACCCCGTGTGGGTGACCGAGTCGTTGGGCGGACAGGGATTGGACGGACGCACCCTGGTGACCAAGACCTCTTTCCGTTTCCTCCATACCTTGTACAATTTGGGACCGGCTCCCGAACCTAACTTGACAGTGCTGTGGTCGGCCAACTCGCCCGAAAACTGGAAACGCTATTGTGCCAAGGTATCCATTGACACTTCGGCCATCCAATATGAGAATGACGACCTGATGCGCCCCGACTATGGCGATGACTATGGTATTGCCTGCTGTGTGTCACCGATGAAGATTGGAAAGCAGATGCAGTTCTTCGGCGCACGCGCAAACCTGGCCAAGTGTATGCTGTACGCCATCAATGGCGGACGCGACGAACGCACAGGCGAGCAGATTGCACCCATGTACGAAGGCATCACGGGCGAATACTTGACCTTGGACGAGTTCATGCCCAAGTTTGAGCAGATGATGCGCTGGCTGGCCAAGGTCTATGTGAATGCCCTGAAGATTATCCACTATATGCATGACAAGTATGCTTACGAGGCATACGAAATGGCTCTCCACGATGGCGATGTGGAGCGCATCCGTGCTACAGGTATTGCCGGTCTTTCGATTGTGGCCGACTCCATCGCGGCCATCCGCGATTGCAAGGTACGCATCATTCGTGACGGACGGGGCTTGGCCGTAGGCTTTGAGCGCGAGGGTGACTATGTGCCCTTCGGAAACAACGATGAGCGCACGGATAAGATTGCCGTAGATATTACGGAGCGCTTCATGGAGTATCTGCGTCAGCACGAGACTTACCGCCATGCTGTGCCCACGCAATCCGTCCTGACTATCACATCGAACGTGGTGTACGGAAAGAACACGGGGGCCACTCCTGACGGACGTCCGGCAGGTGCACCCTTCGCACCAGGAGCCAACCCGATGAACGGACGCGACATCAAGGGAGCCGTAGCAGCCTTGTCATCAGTGGCCAAGTTGCCATTCCAACATGCCCACGATGGTATCTCCTACACCTTTGCGGTCTCTCCCGCCACCTTGGGCAAGAGCCGCGATGTGCAGGTGGCCAACCTCGTGGGATTGCTCAACGGATACTTCACACCCGATGGTGGCCAACACCTGAACGTGAATGTCTTTGACCGCGAACTCCTGGAGGATGCTATGGAGCACCCCGAGAAGTATCCGCAACTGACTATTCGCGTATCCGGCTATGCCGTGAACTTCGTGAAGCTGACTCGTGAGCAGCAGTTGGATGTTATTTCGCGTACAATCAATCACGCACTTTAAAAAGTGAAGAACTAAGAACGAAGAGTGAAGAATCCAATAGTTTGAATATTGTGATTCTTCACTCTTCATTCTTCCCTTAGTATATGATTCTTCACTTTTCCCTCTTCATTCTTCACTTAGTATATGCTTGGTCGTATTCATTCCGTTGAGAGTTTTGGTACCGTTGATGGCCCAGGAATTCGTTTTGTTACCTTCATGCAGGGATGTCCGCTCAGGTGCAGGTATTGCCACAATCCTGATACATGGGATGCAGGAGCCGCTTGCCAGTACGAATGGACTCCAGAAGAACTTCTGGCCGAAACGGTCCGTTATCGTAGCTTCATAGCCAATGGAGGTGTGACGGTTACGGGTGGTGAACCCTTGATGCAGGCCGATTTTGTGCGTGAGTACTTCCGCTTGTGTGTGTCCGAAGGGTTGCACACTGCATTGGACACTTCAGGTATCTATTGTACACCCTCGGCCTTGTCCGTGTTGGATTATGCCAAGTTGGTTCTCTTGGATATCAAGACAATCAATGCTGGCCTACATGCTCGTCTGACAGGTGTGGAGGGGAAGAACCCCCGTCGTTTCTTGGATGAGTTGGAGACGCGCGGTATACCTACATGGGTGCGTCATGTGGTAGTGCCGGGTTGGACGGATAATGAAGCTGATTTGGAGGCGTTGGGAAGATTCCTGGAGTCGTGTCACATGGTGGAGAAGATAGAGGTGTTGCCTTACCACACCATGGGCGTTTTCAAATACCAGCAATTGGACCTTCCATATCCGTTGGAAGGTGTGGAGCCCCTTCCGGCAGAGCGTCTTCAAATGGCACGCACCATATTGGGACGCTATAAACCAGTCGGATAAAGAGAACGTAAGAGAGAGGGGGGGAGGGGATACTTGCAGGTCTTCACAGACATTACTCCACCATACCCTCAGGCAGATTCATGGTGATGGTCCTTTTCTTATGATTCATGTCAGTGATGAAAGCCTCTTGGGCAGGGACAAGCAGCTCTTCTCCATTGGGGCGACGGATGATGAAGAGGGTGTTGATGGTCGATTCGTCCACATCTTCAATCTCTCCCAAAAGGCCGATGTGCTCATCGGTGATATGGAAGCCTACGAAGTAGCTCCATGATAGTTCGTCGCTCTCCTCGGCATATTTGGTGGGGTAATAGACCTCAATGTTGGTAAAACGTCGTGCTTGTTCGGCCGTGTCAATACCTTCGAACTTGATCAGAGCCACGGTGTCACTCTTGAAGCGGTATTCCTCAATGAAGAAAGGCACCAGAATGCCGTCCATCATGCATATCAGATAGTCGCACTCATCGGTGCGGTCGAAAATGTCATCCGTAAAGCTGAAGGCCACTTCTCCCTTGATACCATGTGGCTTTGTCAGTTGGCCGATGCGGTAAACCTCTTCTTTCCTTATCATAATGTCTGTGTGTTTAAGTTTCGCAAGCTCAACATCCTTTTAATCCATTCTTGTTATGCGTGCACCCAAGGCATTGAGTCGCTGTTCGATGTCCTGATAACCACGGTCAATCTGCTCCACATTGTGTATGCGGCTCACACCTTCGGCACTCAGTGCGGCAATCAGCAGGGCGATTCCGGCACGGATGTCGGGTGAAGTCATCTTGCCACCGCGCAACTTGAAATTATGGTCGTGGCCGATGACCACGGCACGATGGGGGTCACAAAGGATGATTTGTGCACCCATGTCGATGAGCTTATCTACAAAGAAGAGGCGGCTTTCGAACATCTTCTGATGGATAAGTACACTTCCTTTGGCTTGTGTGGCAACCACCAGCATGACACTGAGCAGGTCAGGTGTCAATCCCGGCCAAGGGGCATCGGCAATGGTCATGATGGAGCCGTCGATGAACGACTCTATCTCGTAGTGCTCCTGAGCGGGTACGTAGATGTCGTCTCCCCGTTGTTCAAGGCGGATACCCAGTCGGCGGAAGGCTTCGGGAATGATGCCCAAGTTCTCATACGAAACATTCTTGATGGTGATTTCACTACGCGTCATAGCGGCCATACCGATGAAACTTCCCACTTCAATCATGTCGGGAAGCACCGTGTGTTCGCATCCCTTCAGTGCCTCAACCCCTTCGATGGTCAGCAGGTTGCTGGCTATACCGCTGATGCGTGCCCCCATGCTGTTCAGCATTTTGCAGAGTTGTTGGATGTATGGCTCACAGGCTGCATTGTATATGGTGGTCTTTCCATGAGCCAGGACGGCGGCCATCACGATGTTGGCCGTACCTGTCACCGATGCTTCGTCCAGCAGCATGTCGGCTCCCTTCAGTCCTCCTTGGGGAGCTATCAGTTCAAACACTCCCTGCTCGGGGTTATAGGTGAAGTCGGCTCCCAGTTTCTGGATACCCAGCAGGTGTGTGTCGATGCGCCGACGACCGATTTTGTCACCACCAGGCTTGGAGATGAGCGCCTTTCCGAAGCGGGCAACCAACGGGCCGAGCAGCATGACGGAGCCTCGCAAACTGCTGCACTTCTGCATGAAGCGTTCGCTCTGTATGTAGGGCAGGTTCACCTCATCGGCTTGGAAGGTGTACGTGTCTTTCTCTACGCGCTCCACCTTTACCCCCATGTCGCGCATGAGTTGAATCAGATTGTTCACGTCCAGAATGTCGGGTACATTGCGCACCGTCACCTTGTCGGGGGTCAACAAGGTGGCACACAGGATTTCCAACACTTCGTTCTTGGCACCCATGGGGCGGATTTCTCCACTCAGCCGGTGCCCACCTTCTATTACAAATGAGGCCATAACACGATGTCTTTTTTTATTTCTTTTTTGCCGCTCTCCGGCGTTGCAATGCAAATACAGTACGGTGGCGTTGGGCCGCAGAAGGCTCCAAGTCCGTAATCTCCAAATCTTCTTCGGTCAGTCTGATAGCTCCGTGGGTATAGTCTTCCAGGTCTGAAATCAGTTTCTGAATCTCTACCGAATCCTTATTCCATGTGATGAAGTTCTTGCGCATCTGTATGGCAATGAGGTGCACCAGTTGTGCCCGTTCTTCGCCCTCGGGCATTTCCATGGCTTTCTTTATCAGTCTTTCCAGGAAGAATCCATAGTGGCGGTAGCGGATGCGTCCATTGGAGTAGGGAATCCGCTCGGGAGCAGAGTTCAACGTATCGGGTTGCACGATTTCATAGGGATAGTCGATATCCAGTTTGAAGTCAGCCATGATGGCCAGATGGTCCCATAACTTCTGCTTGAAATCAGGCAGATCGCGAAGCAACGGATACATGTTGCCCATGATTTTGATGATGGTGTTGGCGCATCGTTGGCGCTCTTCCCTATCGGTGATAGTGAGTGCGTGGTTGACCATGTTTTGCACACTACGGCCATATTCAGGCATGGGCAAGCGGGGTTGTTGGGTATTATATTGCATATTCTTGATGAATGTTTTCTGTTAGGTTAGGATTGTTTGAGAATCTTTGATTTGGACACCGTAGCGACAAACTCCTTCAAGTAGAAAGGTTCGAAGTAGGCCACATCCTTATAGTCCTCCAAGGCTACGGCTTTTTCAGCCAAGGGGAACATCATCTTGGCCAGTGGGCGTATGTTGTCGATGAAGTGTGCGTTGGGGTGTGTGATTTTCTCGCGGCATTTGGCCGAACCGTTTCCGAAGAAATAGACGGGATGTTTCTCCAGATACTCCAGGTAGGAGTTTTCGTCCACAATGTCGGCACTTGTCGGCCGTATGGTCTTCAGTGCGCGGTCATAGATGGTGGCATACACCTCCATGCGCCGGGCATCTATCATGGGGCAGAGTAGCGCATCTTCGGGAAGTTCATGGCGGAGCAGTATGGGCACACACATCACTTCCAGTGTGGGGATGCCGATGAGGGGGATTTCGCGTCCGTAGCAGATTCCCTTTGCCATGGACACTCCTATGCGGAGTCCGGTGTACGAGCCGGGACCGCAACTGACCGCCACGGCATCCACAGGGATTGCATGGCTGTCTGCGAACGAGAGGGCTTCATCCACAAACACACCGAGCTTCACGGCATGTTGTTGCCCTTCAAAATCTTCTTGTGAGAATATCGTTGCACCATCTTGGCTCAAGGCCACCGAGCACACCTCTGTGGAGGTCTCAATGTGTAATATACACGACATATTTCTTTACCTTATTAAAATATGTGGGCAAAGATAGTGCAAACCGAGCGGAATACAAAATAAAAACCCTTTTTTATTTTTATTCCCGAGGTGCCGCCTGTCTTGGGCAGAGCCAAAGATAGTGCAAACCGAGCGGAATACAAAATAATCTTTTCCACTGCCAACGCCGTTGGCAGACATCTGCCACCGTGGAGGCAGTGTACTGCCAGCGGCGAGGCAGTAAACTGCCAATACGGTGGCAGTAACATAAAGATACGACATGAACGGCCCGGATTTTGCTTGTGTTCACAGTTCCTTCCTATCGTCAGGATGACAGAGACCGTCAAAATGCTGAGAGATAAAGAAATCTACTTGCGAAACTTAAGTATGAAATCTTTGTGCTGAAACCCTTTGAAATCTATCATGTGTCCGAGGAAATTCTGTCAGCTGATAAAATAAAATCTATCAGCTGACAGATTGAATCCGATCAGCTGATAGATTTTTAGGGGACACTAGATAGAATTTTCCTTTCTCCTATCCCCCGTATTTTGCCTCCTCGCCCAGTTCCTCTTCGATGCGGAGCAGTTGGTTGTACTTGGCCATGCGGTCACTACGGCTCAGCGAGCCGGTCTTTATTTGTCCCGAGTTGGTGGCCACGGCTATGTCGGCTATGGTGGTATCTTCCGTTTCGCCCGAGCGGTGCGAGATGATGGTGGTGTATTCGTGGCTTCGTGCCAATCTGATGGCATCCAAAGTTTCACTGAGTGTGCCTATCTGGTTCACTTTGATAAGGATGGAGTTGGCACACCCTTCGTCAATACCCTTTTGCAGGAACTTGACGTTTGTCACAAACAGGTCGTCACCCACCAGTTGGCATCGTCCGCCGATGCGTTGGGTCAGCAGCTTCCATCCCTCCCAGTCATTTTCGGCCATGCCGTCCTCGATAGAGTCGATGGGGTAGGTGTCGATGAGGTGTTCCAGATATTCCACCTGTTGTTCGGGGGTGCGGCGTATGCCCTTTTCGTGTTCAAAGATGGTGTAGTCGTACGTCCCGTTCCGGTAATATTCCGAGGAGGCACAATCCAGTGCGATGGTGATGTCCTTCCCCGGCACATAATTAGCAGCTTGGATAGCCTCCATGATGCTGTCGAGTGCATCTTCTGTACCGTTGAGTGGGGGAGCAAATCCGCCCTCGTCGCCAACAGCAGTGCTCAATCCTCTTTCTTTCAGCACCTTTTTCAGCGCATGAAACACCTCAGCCCCCATGCGCAGAGCCTCCTTGAAAGAGGGGGCACCGATGGGGCGTATCATAAACTCCTGAAAAGCGATGGGAGCATCCGAATGGCTTCCGCCGTTGATGATGTTCATCATGGGGACGGGCAGTACAAAGGTGTTTGTTCCTCCGATATATCTGTATAGTGGTATTCCGAGGAAGAGGGCTGCAGCTCGTGCTACGGCCAGCGATACTCCCAGAATGGCATTGGCTCCCAGGCGCGACTTGTCAGGCGTGTTGTCCAACTCCAGCATCAGGTGGTCAATGTTGCGTTGCTCCAGGGCCGGCATTCCTATCAGTTGGGGGGCAATCAGCTTGTTGATGTTTGCCACGGCCTTGGTCACACCTTTGCCGTCGTAGCGCGAGGGGTCACCGTCGCGCAGCTCCAGTGCTTCGTTCTCGCCCGTTGATGCTCCTGAAGGCACCGAGGCCCGTCCGGTTATGCCACATTCCAGTGTCACATCCACTTCGATGGTAGGGTTTCCGCGGGAGTCCAGTATCTCCCGTCCTTTGATTGCTGCTATTTTCATAAGTTTGAGATAAGTTTAGAGGGTTGTTAGGATTACGTATCTTATATCTGTTTCTAATAACAGTGGAGGGATGCTAAATGTTTTTCTCGGTTTGTGGTTCAATTAAAAAAAGTTGTATACTCTATTTGAGTTTCGCATGTATAACTTTTAGGAGTACAGGAGTGTAGGAGTGACGCTTCGCTTAGGCGTAGCAAGGCTCGCAGAAAGAAGCACTAAATGTGCTTCTGTGCCGAAGCGAGCATAGTCAAAGCTATTGTCTACACTCCTGCCTCCTACACTCCTGCCACTTCTCTACTTGCGAAAATTTCTTTTATCCCATAGCTTCGCGGTAGAAGTCCAGCATTTCGTCTATCTCCTTTCGTGTGGCCGTCTGGTTGATGCGTATGTCGCCCACCTCGCCCAGCAGGGTGAAGTTGATGATGCCCGAGGTGTTCTTCTTGTCGTGGGTCATCAGCTGGTACAGGCGGTCGTACTGTTTGCAGTCGAAGTAGAACCGTCCGTATGTCTCGCGAATGAACTGGATGGTCTGTCTCATCTTGTCAGCAGGGAATCCCGTTTTCAGGTGCGACAAGTACAGTTCGCACACCATACCCCATGCCACCGCATAGCCGTGCAGGTGTGGGCGTTCCTCTTCCAGTGCCAGACTCTCAAAGGCGTGTCCTACCGTGTGTCCCAAGTTCAAGGCTTTGCGTATGCCGTGCTCCAGAGGGTCTTGCTCCACGATGTCTTCCTTGATGCGCACACTCTTGGCCACCAGTGTCTGCAGGGCTGCATAGTCCACCTGGTTGAAGTCGAAGTTCAGCAACTCGGCCCAATGCTCAGTGGTGCTGATGAGGCCGTGCTTCAGCATCTCAGCGTATCCCGAAACAAGATTCTGGTAATCCAATGTCCGCAAGAAGTTGGTGTCGATGAGCACACTTTTCGCTGGTGCGAACACACCTATCTCGTTCTTCAGTCCGTTGAAGTTGATGCCCGTCTTTCCGCCTACTGATGCATCCACCATGGCCAGTAGGGTGGTGGGGATGTTGATGTAGGCAATGCCCCGCTTGAATGTCGATGCGGCAAATCCGCCCAAGTCAGTCACCATGCCACCGCCTACGTTCAGCATCAGCGAGTGGCGGGTGGCTCCCTGGTCGCTCAGCGCTTTCCATACAGTGGCCAGTGTCTCCAGTGTCTTGTGGGTATCAGTGGCACCGATGGTGATGTATTGGGCATCTTTCAGACAGGTGGCTTCGCGGATAAGCGGCAGGCATAGGCGTGCCGTGCATTCGTCGGCCAGGACGAACAGCTTGTCATGCGGGCATTTCCCGATGGCCTGTTCCAGACTCTCTTGTAGATTCTGGGATAGTATGACTTCTTGTCTGCTCATAAGTATCGTTAATTTGGATTTGAGGGGGCAAAATTAGTGCAAAGTGAGTAAAACGCAAAAAAACTGAAGGGGAAACTTTGAAAGTGACACTCAAACTTTTGCTTTTTATTCAAGGAAACGTAGAACTGCAGTTTGCAGAGTCTCCCTCTTTTTAGTCGATAAAAAGGACGGTTTGGTCGAAAGTCCGGAAAGAAATTCTGCCAAAAATTAAACTTTCCCTACCGTTTCAAGTCATAGGTCTGTGATTTAGGAAATAATAATGTATAATATAAAAATAGGTAAAGAAACCGACGATTGAAGATGAAGAAACTACTCTCATTTGTGATTGTGTGTATGTGTGCATCCGTGATGGCGATGGCACAGAAGAAAGGTGATTTGGTGGTGAGCGGAATGGTTCAGGACAAGAAGACTGCCGAGCCTGTGATGCAGGCCACCGTCCAGTTGTTGACGGTGAAGGATAGTGCTTTCGTGGCAGGTGGTGTGAGCGACCTCGAAGGTCTGTTCCAATTGCCGGCCGTAGCTGCAGGAAACTATCTGATGAAGGTCTCCTACACGGGCTATGTCCCTTTGTGGAAGACGCTGGCTTTGAAGAAGTCCACCGACTTGGGTGTGGTGGCTTTGGAGCAAGATGCCGTATTGCTGAAGCAGGCCACAGTGACAGGGCAACTGGCCGAAGTGCAGGTGTCCGAAGATACGGTGGTCTATAATGCCGGAGCTTTCCGTGTGCCGCAAGGCTCCATGTTGGAAGAGCTGGTGAAGAAACTGCCCGGAGCCGAAGTGGATGAGAGTGGAAAGATAACCATCAATGGCAAGGAGGTGAAGAAAATCATGATGAACGGTAAGGAGTTCTTCAGTGGTGACACCGAAACGGCCATGAAGAACGTGCCCGTGGAGATGGTGGAGAAGCTGAAAGCCTATGACCGTCAAAGTGATTTGGCACGTGTGACCGGCATTGATGACGGTGAAGAGGAGACTGTGCTCGACCTCACCGTAAAGAAAGGTATGAACAAGGGATGGTTCGGCAATGTCGATGGTGGCTACGGCACCGAGGACCGCTATGCAGTGCGTGGCATGCTCAACCGTTTCAATGACGCCCAGCAGATGTCACTTGTGGGGAATGCCAACAACGTGGGTGGTCGTGGTTTCCCCGGTGGTGGCGGAGGCTTCCGTGGCGGTGGTGGCGGAGGTGGTCTGCAGACCAATAAGGATGCAGGTTTCAACTTCGCTTTTGAAAAGGACAAGATTGAGTTGGGAGGTGATGTGCGTTATCGTCATCGCGACACCGACAACAAGAACAAGAGTGCCAGCGAGACATTCCTGCAGAGCGGTAACTCATTCTCCAACAGCTTGAGTAACAGCTTGGGATGTTCCGAAGAAATCGAGGCCAACTTCCGTTTGGAGTGGGAACCGGACACCATGACCAACATCATCTTCCGTCCCCGCTTCATACTGAATCGCTCGGACAATTGGTCGGAGAGCACATCGGCTACTTTTAACGAAGACCCCTTTGCCTTGACGGAGAACCCTTTGGATGAGGCATATAATCCTACTTTTGATTGGAAGAGTACATTGGTCAATACCAACAAGAGCAAGTCACAGAGCAACAGTGACAGTTGGAACCTCAGCGGTTCGTTGCAGGTGAACCGTCGCCTCAACAACGAAGGCCGTAACATTACCTTCCGTGGAAGCTATGGATACAGCGACAGTGAAAGCAAGTCACTCTCTGCATCAGAGGTGAAGTATTTCTTGGATGACGCCAAACCTAGCGATGTCCGAAACCGCTACAATGTCACTCCGGGCAAGAACTGGAACTACAGTGCACAGATGACCTACAGCGAACCTCTCTGGAAACAGACATTCCTGCAGTTCAGCTACCGCTTTACCGAGAGTTACAACAAGAACGACCGTGCTACCTATGACTTCAGTCAGAAGTATCAGGATTACCTGACCAATCTCGAATACGGATTCCCCACAATACCGGAAGACTATGAACAGTATTGGGATAAGAACCAGAGCCAATTCTCAGAATACTACAACTATACTCACGAAGCACAGGTGATGATGCGCTTCATCCGCGAGAAATATCAGTTGAACTTTGGTGTCACAGCATTGCCCCAAAAGACCAAGATGAATTATCGCTATTTGGCCATCGATACTACTGTGACACGCAATGTCATCAACTTCACTCCCAACGTCCGTTTCCGCTATCGCTGGACCAAACAGCATCAGATTGATGTCCGTTACCGTGGACGCAGTAGCCAACCGAGCATGACAGATATGTTGGACTTCTTGGATGACACTGACCCATTGAACAAGAGACTGGGTAATCCGGGATTGAAACCTTCCTTCAGTCATGACCTGAATGCCCATTACCGCAACTATATCGTGGAGCATCAGCGTGGTATCTTTGCCATGTTGGGCGGTCAGTTGACACAGAACAGTGTGAGCAGCATGGTCACTTATGATACAGAAACCGGTGGACGCACTACCCGTCCGGAGAATATCAACGGAAACTGGAACTTGAACGGTATGTTCGGATTCAACACCGCACTGCCCAATAAGAAGTTTACCGTCAGCACCAATACCCGTACCAACTATAGCAACAGCGTACAGTATCTGGCCCAGAACGGTATGGACAGCCGCAAGAACACCACCCGCACCATCAATGTGGGCGAGAATCTGCGCGGAACCTATCGCAACGATTGGGAAACAGGTTACGGATTGGAACTCTCTCTCAACGGTAGCATCAACTATCAGCATGCAGAGAATGAACTGCAGCCCGACCGCAACCTCGATACCTATAACTTCGCATACGGTGGAAGCACCAATGTGACATTCCCCTGGAACATGTCCTTCTCTACCGACATCAGCATGAACAGCCGTCGCGGTTATAGCGAGTCGAGCATGAACACCAACGAACTTATCTGGAATGCCCAAATCTCGCAGACCTTCTTCAAGGGGGCAGGTTCCTTGTCGTTGCAGTTCTATGACATCTTGCACGAGCAGAGCAACATCAGCCGTACCATCAATGCTGCCATGCGTCGCGATAGCGAGACCAATGCCATCAACAGCTACTGTATGTTGCACTTTATCTATCGCTTGAACATCTTCGGTGATGGACAGAATGCTTTCCGTGGAGGTCCTCGTGGCGGTGAAGGCGGATTCCCCGGTGGTGGCCCTGGCGGTATGGGTGGCGGACGCGGAGGCTTTGGTGGCGGACGTCCGTTCTAAAAGATAAAGATTCAGCGACCCGGCATCTCAGCGTTTGAAAAGAGAAGAATCGCTGGTTCGTTGCTACGAAACATAACTGGTAAAAAAAGGAGTATTTTGTGAGAAAGGGGCCTGTGCCAACAAATAACGGTTGGCACGGCCCCTTTTTCTTTCATATCTTTTGCTTATGTGTCACAAAGGCAGTATCTTTGTCGGGAATTTGCACGAAAAAGAGAAGATTATCAGATGAAAAGACTACTTGTATTGGCAACGTTGCTTGCTGCAGTGTGTATGGGAAGTGGGGCACAGAAGGCCCCCAAGCGGGAATTTCGTGGAGCGTGGATACAGTGTGTGAACGGACAGTTCATCGGAATGGGTACCGAGCAACTTCAGCGTACCCTCGTCTCCCAGCTTGACAGCCTCAGTCAGGCCGGCATCAATGCCATCATTTTTCAGGTGCGTCCCGAAGCCGATGCACTCTACCTGTCATCTTACGAGCCGTGGAGCCGCTTTCTCACGGGTGTGCAGGGACATTCGCCCTATCCCGTGTGGGACCCTCTCCAGTTCATGATTGAGCAGTGCCATAGTAGAGGCATGGAAATTCATGCCTGGATCAATCCCTATCGGGCACGCACCAAGGGTACCACCCTGTTGGCTCCTACCCATCCGGCCTTGCGCTACCCCCATCGCTTCATCGAGTACGAAGGTCAGCTCTATTTCGACCCCGGTCAGCCGGAGAACCGCGAATACATCTGTCAGATAGTGACCGATATTGTCAGCCGCTACGATGTCGATGCCCTCCACATGGACGACTATTTCTATCCCTATCCCGTCGATGGCGTCCCCTTCAAGGACGATACCTCCTTTGCCCTGCATGGCCGTGGTTTCAACAGTCGCGACGATTGGCGGCGCCACAATGTGAATCTGCTGATACAGGACGTGCTGCGTACCGTGCGCTCCATCAAGCCCTGGGTCAAGTTCGGTGTCAGCCCCTTCGGTATCTGGCGCAACAAGAAGAGCGACCCCGAAGGCAGCGATACCAACGGATTGCAAAACTATGACCAGCTCTATGCCGACATACTCCTGTGGGTCAAGAACGGGTGGGTCGATTACAACATTCCGCAGGTATATTGGCAGATTGGACATCCGGCAGCCGACTATGCCACCCTGGTTGACTGGTGGGCCGATAAGACCGCCAACCGTCCCCTCTTTATCGGACAGGACGTGATGCGCACCGTGCAGCATACCGACCTTCAGAATCCCGCTATCCATCAGCAGCAGGCCAAGATGCAGATGCAGCGTGCTCATACCTCCATCATGGGCAGTTGCCAGTGGCCGGCCAGTGCTGTGGTTGACAATGCCGGTGGCTACCGTACAGCCCTTGAGCATGACTATCACCGTTACCCCGCCTTGCAGCCCCAGTTCCCTTTCATTGACCACAAGGCTCCCAAGAAAGTCCGTAAGGTAAAAGTCATCTGGACAGAGGATGGACCCGTGCTTTGCTGGACAGCTCCCAAGGCCAAGACCGAGATGGACCGTGCCCGTCAGTACGTCATCTATCGTTTTGCCAAGGGCGAGAAGGTGGACATCAGCGACCCTTCCAAGATTGTAGCCATCACTTCGGGCACATTCTACAACCTCCCCTATGCCGGAGGCCATACCAAGTATCGCTACGTAGTCACCGCCCTCGACCGCTTGCACAACGAGTCCAAGCCTGTGAAGCAGAGTGTGAAGTTGTAGAAATGAAACACCTCTTCACCCTTTCTCCATAAACTTTGTAAAAAGATTGCAGTATTCAGAATTTAATGCTATTTTTGCAGAAGTAAACTAAAAAGCAGAAAGTTATGGCAATAGATGACTTGACCGAGAGATATGTGAATTTCTACACCGACTTTGCATTCAAGAAACTGTTCGGTACGGAGGTGAACAAGGAATTGCTCATCAGCTTCCTCAATTCGATGTTCAACGGACAGGAGGTTATTAAAGACCTGACCTATCTGAATACCGAACATATGGGCACATCGGAGTTCGACCGTAAGGCCGTGTTTGATGTCTATTGCGAGAACGAGAAAGGCGAGAAGTTCCTCGTTGAGATGCAGAAGGGTGAGCAGCAGTATTTCAAGGACCGTAGTATTTTCTATTCCACCTTCCCCATCCGCGAACAGGCGCAGCGTGGCACGGAGTGGAACTACAAGCTGAAGGCCGTCTATACCATCGGCATTCTCAACTTCTGCTTCGATGACAGCAACCCCGATTACTTCCACCACGAAGTACGCCTGATGGATACCAAAACGGGCGAAGTGTTCTACGACAAGCTCTGCTACGTCTATCTGGAGATGCCCAAGTTCACCAAGACGGAGAAGGAACTGGAGACCCTGTTCGACAAGTGGCTCTTTGCCATCCGCCACCTTTCCACCTTGAAGGACCGTCCCGAAGCATTGCAGGAAAAGATATTCCAGCGCCTGTTCGAAGCCGCTGAAATCGCCAAGTTCAACAAGCAGGAGCGTATGGAGTACGAAGACACCTTGAAAGCCTACCGCGACTGGTTCAGTGTCATGGAGACCGCTGAGAAGAAGGGAGAAGCAAAAGGTCGTGCAGAAGGTCGTGCAGAAGGTGAAGCAAAAGGCCGTGCAGAAGGTCGTGCGGAGGGAATTTATGCTGTAGCGCAGAATATGAAGACGTTAGGACTTCCGATTGAAACCATCATCAAATCTACCGGTCTTCTGGAAGAAGAGATTAAAAAATTATAAAGTTTAAGGTAGAGTCTCCAATTTGTAACTATTCAGCGAAAGACTTTTATTATTAAAAAACGCAGAGACGCAAAGACGCAGAGAATCCTTCTATTCGACAGAGAGTATCCAGAGTATGCAGAGTTTTGGCCGACAAGTCAGCCAATGGTACACCTCAAAACGCTCGTAGGGCGTTTTATTCTCCAAGTCTCCATTAAACTCTAAGAAAAAAACCTCTGCGCCTCAGCGTCTCTGCGTTTGAACTAAAAAGAATCGCTGAATAGTTACTCCAATTTGCTGCACTCTGTTTTTGTTCTGATTCAATGCGTAAGTCTATGAGGCTCAGTTGTATTCAAATTTTCTCCCTGTTTTAGGGGGAGTGACCTTGTTGCGAAAGCCTGCAAGGTGAGGGGGTGGGGCTAGAGTACTTCCTTTTTTTATAAACCCTTCCAACCGCCAGCACCCTATCTCAGATGTTTATTCCTCTTCACTCTTCACTCCCAACAGCTTTGCTCTCTCCCCCTTTTGGGGAGTTGGAGGGGGCTTCTTCGCTTTGCTCTTCCACCCTTCGGGGGGATTGAGGGGGCTTCATTTTGTGTTTTACAACATATTCTATAAAATTCTTCACTCTTCATTCTTCGTTCTTCACTAAAATTCTGTATCTTTGCCTCGATAATTTAAATATTAACTGAGGCAAGAGAAGCGTCTCTGTCCGAAACTTGAAATATGGATTTGGAGCTTTTGGCTCTTGTTCTCTTATTCTGGATACCGCCAATATTCATCACCGAGAACGAGCAGAAGAAAGTTCGCACCGTAAGGTGTGGGCTATTCGTGCTTGTTGGTGATAAGGTCACTTGGCGGTAACCTAGAATAAGGCGAGTAACGGATAGTTTGCGCCTTTTTTGTTTCCCAAAAAGTTTATCTATGAAAAGAATAAAGTCTTTGATTTCCATCACGATGATGGTTATGATGTGTTTCATGTTTGCTGCGTGTCCAGAACCTGTTCCAGAACCTGAGGATCTTTTGATAGGAGCATGGACAGACATTGACAATGAAGGAACGTCATACGAAACAAAAACAGTGTTAACTTTCAGTTCAAATGGAAAGTTTGAATACAATTATTATGGAGGAGGAAGTTTTGGCAGAACGGGAAAAGGTTATTACTCCTATAACGAAAAACAGGAAATGCTTGTTCTGACTTACACTTCCATGGATCGTACAGATTTGTATATTGTACAGACGCTCACAAGTAAATCTCTAGTACTCCTTGACCCGGAGGATTTATATGCATGGAGCTTTAGCAAACAGAAATCAGGAAGCAACAAAGAGGAAAACGGTTCAGAAAAAGAAGAAGCCAACAGTACTACAGGAACACTCAATGGACATGAATGGGTTGACCTCGGCCTCTCTGTGAAATGGGCGATTTGCAACGTTGGTGCATCAAGAGCAGAAGATTATGGTGACTATTTCGCTTGGGGAGAGACTACGACAAAGAGCGACTACAGTTGGGATACGTACAAATGGTGCAAGGGAACTGATGATACGATGACCAAATACTGTACGGATAGTGACTATGGTACAGTGGATAACCGCACCACATTGACCTCTTCCGACGATGTGGCTACCGTGAAATGGGGTAGCAAATGGCGTATGCCGACTGTGGAGGAAATAATAGAGCTGGATGAAGATTGCACTTGGACACGGACGACTCAAAGCGGAGTGAATGGAATGAAAGTGACAGGTCCTAATGGTAACAGTATCTTCTTGCCCGCTGCGGGCAGTCGCGACGGTACGGGTCTCTGGTATTGTGGCTCGTGCGGCAACTATTGGTCTGCTACGTTGGACGAGGGCAGCAGCTGCGCGTACTACTTCGACTTTGACGGCGACATCAGCGGTTGGACCATTGGCAGTCGTAACGGCGGATTCCCCGTTCGCCCTGTCACAGAATAGAAGCGAAGCGCATTCGATTCATTTGATTATTTAATTCATTTAGAGCGGTCATAAATGAAGCTTGCTTTTTACCAGCCCCGCGAAGCGGGTCGAGAATGTTTTGACAAGAGAGTAGAATCAATAATATAGTACCCGCTTAAACAGTTAACTCCGTTCGGGAACCGGACAAACACGGTTCGCGAACGGAGTTAACTGTAAAGGGAAGACCACTTTTGAAGGTGGTATTTATTTCCTCCTCCGTAACTCTGGACACTTACTGGAAATCTCTGGATAGTTTTTGAAAAAAGTATCAAGGGGTTCTGAAATAAGAGTCCAAAGATAATCTGAAAACACTGGATACTTAATAGAAAAAGTGTCCAGTGTTTTTTTATGCATTCCAGTTGATGGTTGCCATCAGACTACGTTCAAAGGGCATATTCAGATGTCCTAAAAGTCGCAAATGTTGAGATTGTAACTGTTGCATCATATGTCCGCTTTGCCTGTATTTGGCACAAAGATACAATAATTTGCTTAATCTGATAAGCAAATCTGAATGAATTTTGCTTAATGTAATAAGCAAATTATGCCCTATAAGTGCTTTCTGAAAGCAGTAGAATAGTATTGGTTTTGCTACAAAAACAAAGTTTTTTCTGTAGAAAGCTAACAAAAATCGATAAGAATACCGTTAATTCAAACTTTTTGTCTAATTTTGCGTTCGTTTTGTAGATTTATGCAATTCGACAGTGATTAAGAAACAAACATTATTAGGAATAAAAAGATGAAAAAGATTCGTGCAGCCATCGTTGGATATGGCAATATCGGAAAGTTTGCATTGGAAGCGCTGGAAGCTGCTCCCGACTTTGAAGTGGCAGGTGTGGTGCGCCGTAGTGGCGCAGAGAACAAGCCTGCAGAACTGGAAGGATACCCCGTAGTGAAGCATATCAGTGAGTTGGAGAATGTGGATGTGGCAATCCTTGCAGCTCCCACACGTAGCATCGAGGTGTATGCCAAGGAGATTCTGGCTATGGGCATCAACACGGTTGACAGTTACGATATACACTCAGGCATCGTGGAGCTCCGCCGTTCGTTGGACAAAGTGGCCAAAGAGCATGGTGCTGTGTCCATCATTTCTGCCGGATGGGACCCCGGAAGCGACAGTGTGGTGCGCACTCTGATGCAGAGTCTGGCTCCCAAGGGTATCACTTATACCAACTTCGGTCCGGGCATGAGCATGGGACACAGTGTTTGCTGCAAGGCCATCGAAGGGGTGAAGGACGCTCTGTCTATGACTATCCCCGTAGGTACCGGCATTCACCGACGCATGGTGTATATTGAGGTTGAGGAAGGATATGACTTCGAGAAGATAGCTGCCGCCATCAAGGCCGACCCCTATTTTGTGAACGATGAAACGCACGTGAAGCAGGTGGCCAGTGTGGATGAGCTGAAGGACATGGGACACGGTGTGAACTTGGTGCGCAAGGGAGTAAGTGGAAAAACCCAGAACCAACTCTTTGAGTTCAACATGAAGATAAACAATCCTGCCCTGACTTCGCAGGTACTGGTGAATGTGGCTCGTGCCAGCATGAAGCAGCAACCCGGATGCTACACCATGGTAGAAATCCCTGTCATCGACCTTTTGCCGGGTGACCGTGAGGAGTGGATTGGACACCTGGTGTAAGTGAAGAGTGAAGAAGCCCCCCTCAATCCCCCCGAAGGAGGGAGGATAGTGAAGAGTGAAGAATCCAATTGTTTTGTACATGATGATTCTTCACTCTTCGTTCTTGTTATTTGCTATTTAAGTTTCGCATGTACAACTTTCAGGAGTACAGGAGTGTAGGAGTGACGCTTCGCTTAGGAGTGTAGACGATAGTGCTGCTTGCATGGTGTGCCTTGTCTATTATAGTCAAAGCTATTGTCTACACTCCTCCTACTTATCTACTTGCGAAATTTGAATTTATTTACTATTGGGGGATTTAGTAATTTAGTCCCCTCCCTCACAGGGAGGGTTAGGGAGAGTCCATTCACTTTTCACTCATACACCCTCATCCGTTCTGCCACCGGTTCATGACTTTTGGATGCAGGCATGGTCAGGGGATAGCCGAAGGGCATCTGGGCAACCAGTTCCCACGTTGGGGGCAAGCCCCATTCTTGGCGGGTGGCTTCATCCACCAAAGGATTGTAGTGCTGGAGCGAGGCTCCCAGTCCACGGTCCTCCAACATGCACCACAGACTCAATTGATGCATGGCCGAAGTCTGTTGTGACCA
The DNA here is from genome assembly GCA_017516265.1 of Bacteroidaceae bacterium. Taxonomy (GTDB): domain Bacteria; phylum Bacteroidota; class Bacteroidia; order Bacteroidales; family Bacteroidaceae; genus Phocaeicola_A. Next base: position 3,860 of record JAFXDL010000152.1, on the reverse strand, counting down.
TTTGGCAAAAAAAGAAGAGTAGATGGAAAATTTGCGCTCCATCATCTGTACCACACTGCGGTCTTCAAAGAAAAGCAGGGTGCCATATCCCGATGCAAAATTCTGATTGATTTTCTTCTCCGTCTTGGCAAAAGCCTCTGCAGGAATCTGTGCCTGTAGGGTATCCTTCACTATCTGCCAAAAACGGCGATGGGCCTTTTCCATCAACAGTACAACACGCGAGGATTGCGAATTGAAAGCCGACGGCACATGCATGAGCGCAAACTCAACCATCTCTTCAATGTCATCCCTATCTACCAATCTTTCACTGCCCAACGCATAGTAACTGCGACGATGCTGGAGGGCTTCCTTAAAACTACGGTTCATACAAAAGTCTGATTTTTCCTTTTGTAACAAACCGGAGGGGAGAAAGTTCAGACTCTCCCTTCGTCAGCGTAGCTGTAGTAGTGGCCATCGGTGACAATGACATGGTCCATCAGGCGGATGTTCATCACCTCGCAAGCCTGCCGGAGACGTTCGGTCAACATATCATCGTGGCGGCTGGGACGCACACTGCCCGAGGGGTGATTGTGGCAAAGCACAATGGAAGTGGCTCTGCCTAAGATGGCTTCACGCAGTATCAGACGCACATCGGCCACCACTTCGGTGATGCCTCCCGTAGCTACCCGACGGGAGTCAATGAGTTTGCAGGCGTTGTTCAGTAGCATCACCCAGAACTCCTCAATCGGCAAATCGGCCATTTTGGGATGGAAACAGTTGTAGATGTCACGCGAAGAACGTACCACCAGCCGTTCTTCCACTTCGGCCAACTTGCGGCGACGCCCCAGTTCACAGGCAGCCATCACCGTCACTGCCTTGGCCGGACCTATGCCATTGAACTGGCAAAGTTGCTCCAATGAGAGTTTGCCCAGTTCATTCAGATTGTTTCCACAAGCGGCCAGGACGCGACGCATCAGTTCCACTGCCGTCTCTTTGGTGCTGCCCGAGCCGATAAGGATGGCCAGCAACTCGGCATCAGTGAGCACTGCAGCACCATGAGTCATCATCTTCTCACGTGGCCGGTCCTCTTCGGCCCATTGGTTGATGTTCAGTTTCTCCGTGCTCATAGTTTTCCTTCATGTGAATAGGCAATGCCCCGATTGATGTAATCCAAGAATGGTTTGGTGGTGCGGAAAAGTTCCGCCACACGCTGTGACAGATTGTCCGCCAACAGGAAATCCGTATCGGGCGTATAGCAGAGGCAAAAGGCTTTCAGGCGGAGATACTCTTCGTAAGGAGTGCCCATAGGAAAGCCTTTGGGATTGCGCTTGAGTGCTCCTTCGCGGTCGAGCCAGAAGTGCTTGTCTGCCGCTTTCAGTGTCTGTTCAAAATCACCGCCACCATAAGCAATGTCTTCGCGCAGGATGCGCAAAGCCTCGGGCGTGCAACAATAGTCGCCTGCAGCCAGCATGTGGTTGTCGGGATACCCTTCACCGCCCGTGCTCACATGGAAGTAGTAGCCCGAATAGCCGCTCTTCTTTCCGCTCGGACAGATGAATGCTCCCATGTGGGTCTTGTAGGGACTTTTGTCGTCAGAGAAACGGACATCACGATAAATGCGATATACACAATCCTTGGGTGTCAGACCCGATACCGAAGGGTCAAAGCGGGCAATGCCTGCTATCAGTTCGGCTACAAAGTCATTGAAGCGTGCCTGTTGGTGCAAGTACTCACTCTTGTGGGCATTGAACCATTCGCGGTCATTGTGGCACTTCAACTGCTGCAAAAAAGAAATTATCTCCTTCATACATCAATCATAGCACATTCGTTATTGAATTCTGTAGCAAATATAGCACTTTTCCCTCAATGAGGGACGTTTTTCCTTGATTTTTCCCTCTATGAGAGATAAAATGGCCTGTTTTCGTTCCTCATTGAGGGAAAAGTCATATTCCTTGCTTTACATTGGGGGTGTGTTAAAAATGAATTTAGGCACGGATTTTTCGCTTTGCTCAAGGGAACTCCACGGATTAACGCGGATTTATATTTCATTTTTATACCCGAACGGTTATAATTTATCCGTGTAATCCGCGTAATCCGTGCCTAAAAAACAAATGGCAGCATTTCGACACACCCCCTTAGGGTGGGTCTCTCCTACTTTATTATCGTCTCACAACCACTCCATGTAGTTCTCGGGAGTGATGACAGCCGACTGTGCCACGGAATATGTTTTCAGGAAGGATGCAGGCAACGCTGTTGCTCTCTTTCGGGGATTCCATTTCATCTCAAAGGCAGTGAATTGGCCGTCAGCCTCTTCGATGTAGTCTATTTCCTGTTGTTGGGTGGTACGCCAAAAATAGCTTTTGGCATAACGACCGGCATACTCGTTTGCTTTGATACGTTCGCTGATAAAGAAGTTTTCCCACAAGGCTCCTGCATCGTTACGCATGGCCAATGGAGAGAAATTCTGGATGACAGCGTTGCGGATACCGTTGTCGTAGAAATAGATTTTTTTGCTTTTTTTCAATTCTGTCCGCAGGTTGCGATTGAAAGCACTGAGACGAAAAACAATATAACACTTCTCCAACAGGTCGATGTACTTCTCTACCGTCTTACTGTCAGTCCCTACGGTTTGGGCTATTTCGTTGTATGATACCTCACTTCCTACCTGTAAAGCCAGCGCCACCAGTAACTTTTCCAACAACGCTGGCCGACGGATGTCCTCCAATGCCAACAAATCCTTGTACAAATAACTGCCGGCAATGTTCATCAACAATTCCTTGGCCTCGTCGGCATGGTTTACGATGTCGGGATAAGAACCATAGATAAGCCGCGACTCCAACGATTGTCTGATTGCCAACAGCCCCCCATGTTCCAGCAGTTCACTAGTAGATATGGGATAAAGGTGATATTCATACTTTCGTCCTGTCAATGGTTCGTTCAGCCGATTCTGTAGTTCAAAGGAGGAGGAACCGGTAACCATCAGTTGTACATTGGGCAGATTGTCTGTCATGCGTTTCAGTGTCATACCAATATCCGGCACACGTTGCGCCTCATCTATCATCACAAGGCGGTGATTTCCTACCAACAGTTTCAATGCATTGGTATTCATGTCCGTCAACATTTCACGTACCTCCGGCTCGTCACAATTCAACGACAGTACAGGCATATCCAGTCCTTCTGTTATTTGCTGGAATAAAGTACTTTTTCCCACCTGCCTTGCTCCAATCACAATGATGGCTTTCCCTTTGAAGAGTTTTTCCTCTATCCGCTTTTGCAATGCTCTTGTTATCATACTGCTTTTCTTGATTAAGACGATGCAAAAGTAACATAAAAAACATCCTAATCCAAAAAAACAACTATATTTTTCGGATTGTAATCCAAAAAATCATGTATAAATTTTGGATTAGGCTCATATTCTCTCACTTCATTATCGTCTCCACCGGCCTTTCCTTTGCCGCACGCCAGCTCTGTACGGTGACGGTAAGGCAGACGACAATCGCCACAATGAGGAAGGCCACGGCGAAGAGCCACCAGTGCATGGGGGTGCGGTAGGCGAACGACTCTATCCACCTATTATATAAGGTATAGGCTACGGGGGCGGCCAGAATGAAACAGACCATGAGCGTGCGCAGGTACTGCATGTTGAACATCACAAGAATGCCACGTGTCGTTGCACCGAACACCTTGCGGATGCCAATCTCCTTGCGCTTGGCGCGCGTCTCGAAGAGGACGAGGCCGAACACTCCGATGAGGGGGATGAGGAACGTAAAAATGGCTCCATACGTCAATAATTCCAAATACTTGAGATCCTTGACATACGTTTGGCTGACAAGGTCATCGCCTGTGTGATAGACCAATTTGCATCTGCCATCTGATATTAT
>JAFXDL010000151.1 GCA_017516265.1 Bacteroidaceae bacterium | reverse complement strand
TACGTAGGCATCTTCCTCCTCGTAGCCCTGCTGGTCGCCCTCTGCATCGGCTGGCGCGTATGGAAGACGGCAACGGCCCGCCCGGCGGATGAGATTTGCAAGGGGTGAGGGGAGCCCCTCCCTAACCCTCCCCGAAGGAGAGGGAACTGGAATACCCAATCAATAAAATCGTAAATAACAAAATAGTAAATCAACAAACATTTCCCTGAATCCTCCCCCTTTGGGGGAGCTAGAGGGGGCCTGAATTATGATACAGCACAATCTAACCCTCGCCTGGCGGCAACTGGTAAAGTACCGCCTGCAATCAGCGGTCAGCATCGTGAGTTTGGCCATCGGTTTCGCCTGCTTCGCACTGGCAAGCATGTGGATAAAGTATGAGACGACGTATGACGGGTTTCACCGCGATGCGGACAAATTGTATTTCCTTGCAGCAGACCACAGTGAATGGGGCAAGGCAGGGGATATCAGTACGGGTATCCAGTCAGTCTTTTGCGACACAGTGTACAAAAACTGCCCTGAGATAGTAGAGTTCACGCTATTTGAACACTCGCATTACCAACTAAAGGAAGGACAAATCGAACATTGCATAGGTTGCGACAGCAGCTTCCTTGATTTCTTTGACATCAACATACTGGCGGGCGACCGCGGTTTCCTGCTACGTGAGAATGAGATTGCCGTCACCCGCCAGAAGGCGGAAAAATGGTGGCCCGGCGAGGAACCTTTGGGCAAAGAGCTGGAAGACAAAGATGGCAAACGTCTTCTTGTCACTGCCATCGTTGAAGGATGGGACACACACACCAACTTTCCTTTTGATTTCCTTACCGGAGACATGGATGTCAGGAAAACCTACTATTCTGGAGGCGAATATGCTGTCCGGTTGGCTCCACAGGCCGATGTAAAAAGCATCAACCAACGGTTGGACACGCTCAATATCAACTTCTTCTATTGGGATGAATACGGATACCGAAACCATCTCGGGCATAACGGAGGCTTTGAACTGGTGCCAGCCAAGGAACTCCGCCATCGGATTAACTACGAACAGATGGAGGTGCAAATCCACCACATCTATCTGTTTGCCTTGGCTGGCGGAATGCTTATCCTGTGCGGATTGCTCAACTACCTGACCATGTTTGTCAACCGCCTCTTCATCCGTCAGCGCGAGATAGCCCTGCGCACGGTGTTCGGCGCTACGGGGCGCAACCTGACGGTGCAATTCCTCACCGAATACGGATTGCTGCTTTTGATAGCCGCTTTTTTCGGCCTTATCTTCATGAAATGGGTGTTACCAGCCTTCCGCCAACTGGCCGAACTGCCCGAGGGATGGGGCTTTTTCTATCGGGAGACGCTCACTAGCATGTTCCTTGTCCTGGGCGTATCGCTCCTCATCTCCCTGCCCGTCATCCAGTTCTTCCGCCGACAGGCTTTGCAGAACTCCATACAGGCCCAAGTGGGACTGTTCAGCTACAGCAACTTCCGCAAACTGAGCGTCTGTCTGCAAATCGGCATCAGCATCTTCTTCATCTTCTGTACTGCTGTAATGATGAAGCAGATTGACACCCTGCGTCACTCCGACATCGGCTTTGAACGCAAGAATATGGGAATATTCTACATTCACACCGGCAGAAAATGGACGAATAAAATAGCGGAAGAACACAATGAACGTATGGAGGCGACCTACAGCTTCCTAAAACAACAGTCTGAGCTGACGGAAGTGATAAAGAACCGGCCCATTTTCCCGTTGTACGGACAGACGGCAACTGTCATCAACAAATATTCTCTTTTAACTGGTGCAGCTGTCAATCCAGACATGGTGGAAGACAGATATTCCTTCAAACTATTTACAGATAAGGACGGATCATTCTCCAGTTTCTACAACTTGCGGTTGCTAGAGGGACGTTTCTTTGAAGAGAGCGACGACGACAATGCCATCATTCTCAATGAGTCTGCCACCCGCCAGTTCCTGTGGGAAAGTGCCGTGGGGAAACAGATTCTCTTTGGTAATGAGCCCTATACGATTGTGGGCGTGGTGAAAGATTTCCATAACTACGGCCCCACCATACCGGCAAAACCCTGTTTTATCCGAAAAAACAAGGATGACGGAACCATAAGCAACTGCCTTATATTCAAGTACCATCCCGGCACATGGGAGACGCTAAAGGAGAAGTTTGCACAACAATTCAAGAAGATGGATATAAAATACACTCTCAAGAACGTGGAAGCGGAATATGAGAATCTGCTGAGGTCGGAAAAGAATCTACAACTGCTTCTTGGCGTAACGGCGAGCACATGTGTTCTTATCGCCCTCTTCGGTGTGTGGTCAATGATTATGCTCACCTGCGAGCAACGCCGCAAAGAGATTGCCATCCGTAAAGTACATGGCGCTACGGTGAAGGACATCCTCGATATGTTCTTCCTCGAATACATGGCCTTGCAAGCCGTGGCGGCTGTAGTGGCCTTCCCCATCGGCTATGCCTGCATGAAACCGTGGCTGGAGCAGTACGTGGTACAGACCTAATCTCATGGTGGATTTACGTCAGCATCTTCCTCCTCGTCGCCCTGCTGGTCGCCCTCTGCATCGGTTGGCGCGTATGGAAAACGGCAACAGCCCGCCCGGCGGATGAGATTTGCAAGGGGTAGAGAGGAGACGTTAATTCGTAGAGGGGTTAAGGTTCAAAGTCCATGCCGCCTCTGTCATGCTGACGAAGGAAGCATCTGAGGACGTGTGTTTAACAATTGTTTTGCTGACGTTTACAAACACTTCAGTTCCCTCAGACGAGTTGTTAAGGACTTCGTCCGAGAAATGACAGAGACAGCATGGACTTTGAACTTTGAACCTTGAGCTTTGCTCCTTGTCAACTCGCCAACTATTGTTTGTTGAAGGTGAGCATAAACATTGTCCCCTTCCCATGGTGGTTGTGAAGTGTCAGATCACCGCCGTGCTGCCTCATGATTTGTCGGCTCAGACACAATCCTATTCCTGACCCGTTTGTTTTGGTCGTGTAGAAGGGCAAGAATATTTTTTCTGTCATGTCTTCTGGTATGCCAGGGCCATTGTCGGTGACAGATATGTAGGCCTCCCCATTGGATTCTGAGGCTGTTACCTCTATGTGCGCATCAGGGATTCCCTCTGTTGCTTCACGCGCGTTCTTTATCAGATTAGTCAATACAAGTATCAGTTGTTCCATGTCTGCTGTTAAGGTGACAGCATGTCCCCATGAGAAGTGCAAGGAAGGGTGAGCCAACAAGGCTTGTAGTTGTCCGAACAAATCCTCTATACTCACTTCCTTTTTGGTCGGAAGGGGCAGGTTGGTCAGTTGATGGAATTCGTCCAAGAAGTTTTTTACGCTGACACATTGTCTGTGCACCACTTTCATTCCTTGCCGGATACGTTCGGGAGTATATCTTTCGGGAGCTGTCAGCATGTCGTTCGACAAGACGATGATGGGGGCGATGGAATTGCGCAATTCATGTGTCACGATGCGTTGCAGACGTTCCTGATAGTGTTGCTTGTATTCGAAGTTTTGCAAACGGTCGCGGTAGGTGCCGATAATCCGGTTCATATCCTTGTACATGCTGTTCAGTCCTGTGTTTCTTGTTGCGGGATACTGTGTCATGAAATCCTCGTTGATTAGCGAACGCAGGAAGTAGTTGATTTGGTTCGGGATATGGTCTGCCTGTTTAATTTGTAGTTTTATCAGCAAGTATCCTACCAGAATGATGAGGGGGAGATAAAAAAGTATCCATCCTTGGAGGATGAG
>JAFXDL010000150.1 GCA_017516265.1 Bacteroidaceae bacterium | reverse complement strand
TTCCCCGAACCTATCATCACTCCGACCACCAAGGCCGAAATCGGTGAACACGATGCCGACATCAGCAAGGAGGAAATCCTCGCTCAGGGCCTTGCCACTCCCGAAGAATATGCCTTGTTGGAGCAATATACGCTGGCACTCTTCAAGCGCGGTACCGAGATTGCCGCTGAGCGTGGCCTCATCCTGGTGGACACCAAGTATGAGTTCGGAAAGCACGATGGCAAAATCTATCTGATGGACGAAATCCATACTCCCGACTCAAGCCGCTACTTCTATAGCGAAGGCTACGAGGAGCGCTTCGAGAAGGGCGAACCTCAGAAGCAACTCTCTAAAGAGTTCGTACGCGAATGGTTGATGGACAATGGTTTCCAAGGCAAGGAAGGCCAGCAAGTGCCCGAAATGACGGACGAAATCGTGAACAGCATCAGCGAACGCTACATCGAACTGTATGAGCACATCACCGGCGAAAAGTTCGTGAAGGAAGCAACCGACGACATTGCCGCCCGCATTGAGAAGAATGTGACTGAATATTTGAAGTAAAATAACTCAAAAGGAGCCCCACCTAAATCCTCCCTGTGAGGGAGGACTTGAAAAGAATGCTTAGCCAAACAAGTCCCCTCCCTCACAGGGAGGGTTAGGGTGGGTCTTCTTAATTATAATCAAACATGGACAAATACGGACTTATCGGCTACCCGTTGGGACACTCGTTCTCCAAAGGATTCTTCAATGACCGATTCAAAAACGAAGGTATTGATGCCGAGTACTTCAACTTTGAAATACCCACCATCCATGACTTGCCCGATGTGGTGGAGGACAACCCCGATTTGCGTGGTTTGAACGTGACCATCCCCTACAAGGAGAAGGTATTGGATTATCTGGACGAACTGACACCCAATGCCATGGCCATCAAAGCCGTGAATGTCATCAAGATTGTCCGTTCAAAAGATGGCAAGGATTACAAACTCATCGGCCACAACACCGATGTGATAGGCTTCACCCAATCCATCGAAGGATTGCTGAAACCCCACCACAAGAAAGCACTGGTATTGGGCACCGGCGGTGCATCCAAAGCCGTCTGCCACGGATTGGAGATGCTAGGGCTGGAGCATCAGTTGGTTTCGCGCACCGAGACGGAAGTGGCCATCTGCTATGAGCAACTGACTCCACAACTGATGGAGGAGTATAGCGTCATTGTCAACACCACCCCATTGGGGATGTATCCCAATACAAACAAATGTCCGGCCATCCCGTATGAGTGTCTGACCTCACAACACCTGCTCTACGACTTGCTCTACAACCCCGACACAACCCTGTTCATGCGCAAAGGAGCCGCACAAGGAGCCACGGTAAAGAACGGCCTTGAGATGCTCCTCCTCCAAGCCATGGCCGCATGGGAAATATGGCAAGAGTAACGGCCCCCCTCAATCCCCCCAAGGGGGGAAGTCATGTATTCAGTAACCATATTTCTCTCCCCCTTTGGGGGAGTTGGAGGGGGCGATTACCTTACCTCTTCCCACTTCGGAGGATTCACCCCCATCAAGTGACGCACAAAGAAGTCGAAGCGCTTGTGCTCGCCATAGCTTTCGCCCATGGTGTGACCTACTCCGGGAAGCACCACTAATTCAAAATCCTTATTAGCCTTTATCAGTGCATCCACCACTTGCATGGTCGATGCAGGGTCAACATTATCATCCAACTCGCCCACTACGAGCATCAACGGACGACTCAACAGGTGGGCATTTTCTACATTGGAGCCTTCCTTGTACTGGTCGCCAAGGGGATAACCCAACCATTGCTCATTCCACCAGATTTTATCCATGCGGTTATCATGACATCCACATGCCGAATAGGCAGCCTTATAGAACTCAGGATGAAGCAGGACGGCCGTCGTACTCTCCTGCCCACCGGCAGAAGCGCCAAAGATGCCCACACGGTTAATGTCCATATAGGGATACTTCTCTGCAGCGGCACGTATCCATGCCTTACGGTCGGGGAAACCTGCATCTTTCAGATTCTTATAGCATACATCCTCAAACTCTTTTGAACGGAAAGAGGTACCCATACCATCGAGTTGCACCACAATGAATCCCAACTCGGCCAATGCCGTCATATTATAATTATAGGTAGAGAAACTCTTGGGTACATAATGACTTCCAGGGCCAGCATAGATATATTCAATGATCGGATATTTCTTATTGGGGTCAAAGTTGGTAGGCCGTACAATGATGCCCCACATGTCGGTCTTCCCGTCACGTCCCTTGGCCACAAACACTTCGGGTGCACGCCATCCAGCTTCAGTAAGTTTCGTAATGTCGGCCTTCTCCAAAGGCATCACCAGCGAGCCATCGCTCACCCGACGTACGGTAGCCTCCGGTGCACGGTCAACCAACGAATGCACATCCACCAAGTATTTCCTGTCGCGCGAAAAAGTGGCCGTATGGTTTCCTTCATCGGGAGTCAGGCAGGTAAGGCCCGTGCCATCGAAGTTGATTCGATAATAGCGGATAAGGTAAGGGTCTTCCTTGGCTCCACCAACCTCTCCAGAAGGGAGGCTTCCTGAACCATCCACACCACCAGGCTCTCCTCCTCTGGGGGAGTTGGAGGGGGCTCCATTTGCCGTAAAGAATATCTGGCGTGCCTCTTCATCCACGTGCAACACTTCGCGCACATACCACGGTCCTTTAGTTATCTGGTTCTTCACCTTGCCTGTTTCATAGTCATAAAGGTAAAGGTGGTTCCAATTGTCGCGTTCGCTCATCCAGATAAGTTCGTTTCCTCCCTTCAGGAAACGGCGGTACATGCGCTGGTGGTTCACAAAGGTGTTGCTCCGCTCCTCCACTACGGTGCGCACCTTGCCCGTTTCGGCCGAGAGTTCAAGCAAGCGATACACCTGATGCCCACGTTCATTGTACTCGAAGGTGACACCTGTGCCCTGCTCATTCCATCGGAACCAGAAGAGTTCGTATTGTTTGTCAAACAGTTCGGTAGAGGGAGTAATAGCACGTCCCGTCTCCACCTCGTAGATGCAGGGCACCTTCGAACGTAGTTCATCGCCCGGTTTGGCATACTCCTGTTTATGGAGTTTGGGTTGGAGCTGGTCTTTGGGAGACGACTCTACGTAATAGACATAGCGCTTCTCCACCGGACGGATGCGGGCAGAGAAGACATAGCGCGAATCGGGCGACCATTGGATGTACGACGAATAGTAGTTGCCCAACGTACCATCGATGCTCAATGCACGTTCATGCCCATTGGCCCTATTCCTTATATATATGTTGTCGTTCTTGATGAAGGCTTCGTACTTGCCATCGGGTGAGATCACGGGACGCCCTCCCTTCTCATCGTCCACCTCCATCCAATGACGCTGGCGTCCACGCTGGGGATAATGGATGCGCCCTTTATCCTCCAAGCGGTTTTTCTTTATGGCATAGGTAAAGTTCTTGCCATCATATTGGAAACGGAGGGTATCCATCCTATCGTTCACCTCCACCCGTTGCAAGTTCAACTTCTTGTTATCCACCTCACGACCGATACTTTTACCCAAGGCCGTAGCCAATTTGTCGTGATTGAACAGGTCGGAGCGTGTCTGTTTGTCGGCATCCACCTTCACGTAGCAATCCCCCTCGGGTGTATGGCGCACATACCAGAAGGTATGCGTGTCACCAATCCATCGGGGCGAAACACCCGAATAATACACTTTGTCACTCGTAAACTTTCCGCGTAGCGAATAAGCCCGTTTGTAATCCTCCACTGTACCTTGAGCCACAAGGGTGCCTGCACCGACAAGCAACAGGACGGCCATAAGAATTCCTTTTATTCTTTTCATAGTCATATATTTATTTTAATATTTTCTGAACAACACAACCTTTCTTTCCTTCTATCTTCACGAGGTAGATCCCTTGATACAAAGAAGTAGCATCCATCGTTTCTTCAATTTGATTATACGCACAATTGAAAGCTCCGACCTGTACACCATCCAATGTAACAACGGTCACACGAACCTCTTCATCCCAACTCTCCAAACGAATGCCTGTAGCGTCTATCACACGCAAAGTCCCTGCTGGGGTGAACAAATCCGTCGTATCCCAAGCCAATCCTTCAGGAAGTTCAGGCAAATCCAACAAAGGAGCACTTCCCGCATCCACCTCTTTACAATTCCACAATTCAAAGCTATGACCCAATTCTGGGACAAAACCATCCTTCAATATAACACGGACGGTACCATCCAAAACCATATCACCCACCTCGGTGAGAGTCACCACACTAGTTTTACTATTCAAACGCCATTCGATAACTCCGCCCTGCTGAAGTTCTATATCAGAAGCAACAGCTAACCGGCCGATATAATTCAATCCTGGTCGAAAAGTACCACCATTGGCTATGGTCACCTTCTTGTTTCCGATATACCCCGAGCCTGTCAATACCGCTCCGTCATACACCGTCAGGTTGCCTGTACCCGTAGCACTGACACTCTTTCCCGTATTGGCCACCAACAGAGTTCCTCCTTTCACGGCCGTTGCACCCGCAAAAGTATTGCTCCCTGCCAGACGCAACGTATTGCTTCCAACTTTAGTTAGCGAACCTTCTATTACACCGTTAAATGTATTCGAACCCGCATCATCCTTACCGATTGTCCATCCATGGGCTCCGCCCAATGTACCAGTTCCTGTGGCGGCACCTATCCGCATATTACTTCCTCTATTATTGCGGACAGTGCATCCGCTCTCCACATTCAGCGTAGCCAATGGCATACCATAGTTGTTGTCAAAAGTGAAATCACCGTTAGTGCTTTGCGAACAGCTGACCGTCCCCTCAAACTTCGACCAATCTCCTTGCAAGTAAGAACGCACATAGGGAATATAGACATTCAATGTGCCAGCACCCGTCAATGAACCGGTATAATTGCACCGTCCGTCCATACGGACAGTAGCCGTTTTCCCGGCAGGTACGACAAGATGCCACGATGCATTGCTATACGATGAATTACCTTCCTTGCATTGCAACGTGCCTCCATTCAACACAACGGTATCGCCCAACATGCCGTTCACCGTACCGTTATACTCTTCTGCAATTTCCAAGGTACCTCCATTCAAGATGGTCTTCTTATATACATTGGGTGTAGCATAGATATGGAGCGTGCCACTACCATTCTTGGTCAATGTAGTGCCTTTGATTTGTCCCTTCAGGTGAAGTGCGCCACTCACGTTCAGCACACCGCCCCCTTCGCCTAAAGTCATCGGACTTTCCTGGAAGACCTCACCACTGATGCTCATCTGTGCACCATTCTGTATCACGAAGTTGGTGGCATCCTTACTGAGAGCACCCAACGAGCCGGCACTCTGTGCCGTAGCCAGAGAGGCAGGCTTCACCACACCTCCTGCAATGATGGTCTTTCCCGTATAGGGATTGATGTTGTTGATTGTCAATGTACCGCTACCTTCTTTCGTAAAACTTGCATTTCCTCCAATACCTCCATCACCATTGATAGTATATCCGGCACTTCCTACGACTGATACAGTTTCAGGCACTACCTCTTCATTTATCGTCACTGTCCTGGTGGAAGCCGTTTCATCAAACATCACACGGTCACCTGTCACAAAGGTGGCAGGCACACCGCCCAACATAAAGTTTTCTGTATGAAAGAGGTCCCATACATTACCATTTGCACCGCTCCATACCACATCTGTAGCCGTGCGCATGTCATATATAATAAGGTATAGCTTGCCTTCCGCAATTTTCAGTTCACAAGCGATGCCTTGCAAGCCTTCAATATGAATCTTTTCTACATCAACTCCCCATTCGGTAGCCTCAGCTATCAGATATTTCCCAGGCGCAGGCTTCTCCTCGCTCACTCTATGATGTGGTACAAAACGAAATACGGCCTCATCGGCAATCGTCAAAGTCTCCTCAGCCATCAATTTGTCGGCCGTCAAATCGTCTGAATAGATGTCCATCTCCACGACCGCGCCTCTCTTCAAGTTGAAGGAAGAGGCTGTGACTGTACCTTTATGATCCGCCCCTCCCACACGCAGGATAGCTCCATACTCCATCTCTATACCTTTATGATATACAGCTCCCGTATTGAGTTCGGCAAAGCGGTTCACCCACACGGGGCTCTGCATGGAGCCTTCAAAATGGGTAATACCCTCCCACAGTTCTGTCTTTCCCGTATAAACCTGATTGCCACTGAACGTAAGTTCTCCTTGCCCTTGTTTGACAAGGCGCATATCTCCTGTGAACGGAGCACCTTGCAATGTCCAATTGTTCTTCAAGCTATTCACCGTGAGAATATAGGGAGAAGCTCCCTCTGCGACATTGACGACACCTCCACCGGCATCGGTCAACAGGATGTGTTTGTCGGTGTGCATGGAGTTAATCTCTGTATCCACCAACGTACGTCCGTTTGTCATCACGGGTGGAGGTGGCACAGTGATACCCTCGGCATTTCCCAAGAAGTAACTTACGTGTGGCGGTTGGTTATAAGCCGTCATCTGCCAATAGATGGCTTGCCGGTATTGCTTGTCGTGCATCAGAGTATAGTTTCGGTGAGCCGTAGGAATGATGGTGGTGTAGATACGCAGCTTCCTGTCATCATTGGTGCGGAGCACTATCTCTTCGCGCCAATCACCGAAGAGGTCGGCTTGAATACAGGGATTGCCTTTCGTGTTGTTGTTGGTCATACATCCGTTACTGACAAAGATGGGCGAACTGCTTCCATACTTATACACCGCCCCTTCAATGCCGTCTCCATTATCATTGCGACTGGCATAGTCAAACGACTCTTCCAGTATATCGCCATCCCAATAGATGCGGAAGTTCATCGTCACTCCCGGTGCCGATGAGGCAACCGTTTCATCAGCCCCCCGGCTGAGTGTGGCACTCCATAGTTTTCCATCAGTTGTCCACAATTCTGCACCCGGCCACTTGTCTGTAAAGTTTCCGGCCAGGCATCGGCCATTGTCATTGGCACGAAGCCAACGGAAAAGAATTTCATTCGTAGTAGCATCCACCAATACAGCACCCGGATTGTCCTCCAGGCAACGAAAGCCTTCAAGCCCTTTGCGATAGGGGTCGAGGTCGCCATAATGTTGTGCATCGCCATGTCCCAGGCCTGTCGAACTGAGTTCTTTACCATACTCATCAACGACCATATTGCCATGGCATATCTCATCACGTCCGTCTTCGTCCACATCCACGATGGAGAAGTTATGATACCCCTGTCCATAGAATTTGCTGGCCGGATTGTCATTGGCATACGTCCATCGGAGCACCAGTTTATTGTCCACCAGGTCAAAAGTGGCCATGTGGATATTCGTATAGCACCCACGCCCCACATAGATACTGGGGTTGCGTCCGTCCAGATAAGGAGCGCCAAAGTGGAACTTGTTGGCCCTGTGGCCGTATGCTTTACTGTTTCCCTCCCACCAGAAGGCAGCATTGCGGATAGCCAAGTTATTGGTTGTCTCATCGAATTTCACATAATCTATCATAGCCCCTGTCTCACCGTTGAGTACGTATAGCCATTCGTCATACTGTGTCTGATAGATGGTCAATGCATCGTATTCGCCCACTGGCCGATAATTGGCCAAAGGATTACCCACTACCGTGCCATCGGGCAAGACACTTCCATCGGCCAAACGGATAACCACCTCGGCTTTCCCGTCCTGATTGAAATCATATGCCATGCAATTGGTCTCGACATGTCTTGAGTTCATGATATTGGGTCCCACATCAATCGTCCACATCAATGTGCCGTCCAACTTATAGGCTTGAAATAGCGTGTAAGCCGTATTCGCCTTTGAGAAGTCGGAGTTCATGCGTTTCACAATGAGTTCATAGTCCCCATCCCCATCAAGGTCAGCAGTACTGGCATCGTTGAGCGAATATTTGTCCGTGATGTCCACTCCCGATGCATCCAATATGGGTTGCATCGGTATGTCCAGGTATTGTCCTGTCCAAGGAGTGACCGTTTCCGAGTCTTCCTGCTCCACCCCACGCACCACGGCTCTGACGGTATAAATCGAAGACTCCTCCCCCGCTGCATCCTGATAATTGGAAGTCACCAACGGCTCACTATTCACCCGCACACCATCGCGATAGACATTGTAAGTGACATCGTACCACTCCTGTCCCAACAGACGCCAACTGAGATAAACGCCCCCGGTGGTCTTCACCGCCACCAGCCCCCGACTCAAGTTCTCCATCATGCGTTGGGCGCCGGCCGGCACGTTCATCGCCAACAATAGGGCGACTATCAAAAATCTAAAAATTATTTTCATGGTAACACGTTTTTCATACATTGCCACAAAAGTACAGAAAAGGACTTAACCGACCAAGCGTTTTGGATAAAAAGTACATTCATTCTCACAAACGCATCAAACTGTTCGGTTTCCATCAGAAAGGAATTTTTACCCCTCTAATCTTTGATTAACAACAAATTACAAACACATCAAAAGAGATTTGCCCGACTGGAGTGCGCCTCTCGCTTACAAATTCTTCCCTTTTTATTTGCCCAGTTTTTCCAATTATCCTACATTTGCACCAGACAATTGCAAAACCAAATAAAGGTGGGGGCTATAAATTCCCACCTTAGTATTCATGCTTATGAAAAAGATGTTGTTCACCTTTGCCTTGATGGCATTGCCACTCTTCGCACTGAAGGCCATGGCACAAGAGACTCCCACTGACACCACCATCTATGAAGTGGTGGAGAAAATGCCGGAGTATCCGGGAGGGATAAAGGTATTAGTTCGGGATGCGCAGGTCTTCGCACAGAAGTACATCAAGAAACATTTCCCCGACGACAAGACCAATCCCTATTGGTGGCCTGGTTGTGGAATACCTGCACGAAGTATTGTCTCATTCACGGTTCACGAAGACGGACAAATCACCGATGCGATAATCACAAGAAATGTAGATCCACACTGCGACAGAGCCGCCCTGCTCTTCGTCAAATCCATGCCCCGCTGGATACCGGGAGAACAGAAGGGCAAAAAGGTGAAAGTGAAATACACTCTTCCCTTCTCACTACACCTGCAATAAGGCAAAAGACGAGAAACATACATAACTTTCATCTCTGCCAACGGCGTTGGCAGACGTCTGCCACCATGGAGGCAGGGTACTGCCAACGGCGAGGCAACGAACTGCCAACGGCGTGGCAGTAACATAAAGTCGGTAAATGTATCTCCCTCTTCCGTACATTCTTCCTCTTTTCCTTGTAAGATATGCAATCTTTTCGTAACTTTGCTTCGTGAATCATGCATGTAAAGCAAAGATGAAAAGAATATTCTCCTATATCATAGTGACCCTGATGCTGGTCACTGCCCTCCCCTTGGTGGCCAAAGAGTACAAGGTGGAAGAGGTTCCTATGGTGCATCTGCAGGACAAGACACGCTACGTGAGCAACCCCGACGGCATCCTGTCGGCACAGGCGGTGAATACGATGGATCAGATTCTCTATCAACTGGAGCAAAAGACGGGTATCGAGACACTGGTGGTGGCCGTAGAGGAGATTGAGGGTGGCGATTGCTTCGAGTTTGCCTACCAGTTGGGCAAACAGAACGGTGTGGGCAAGAAGGAAGCCGACAACGGTCTTGTCATCCTGCTGGTGCGCGGTGAACGGTGCGTACAGTTCGTCACAGGATATGGCATCGAGGGACATCTGCCCGACGCCATCTGCAAGCGCATACAGGAGCGCACCATGTTTCCCCTGCTCCGCCACGGGAAATGGGACGAAGGTATGGTGGAGGGCATACGCGCCGTGAACACCTACCTGACCGACTACGACGGATGGAAAGCCTCGGAAGCGAACGAGGAAGGACAGGAAATGTTCGCCGTATTCATCGGATTCGCCATCTTGATTCTGGTATTTTTCATCATCTGTTACTTCGTTGTACGCGAACAGACGAAATGTCCCAAGTGCAAGAAACACGCCCTCCAACGTAGCCAGACACGCTTACTCTCCAAAAAGAACGGCATCAAGACCAACGAAGTGGTCTATACCTGCAAGCATTGCGGACACACCGTGGTGAAACGTGAACAAGAGGAGGACGAAAACTACACCGGCTTCGGAGGTGGCGGAGGTTCACTGGGAGGTCCCTTTGTCTTCGGCCATGGCCGTGGCGGCACCTTCCATGGTGGAGGCTTCGGAGGCGGATTCAGCGGAGGAAGCTTTGGCGGAGGTTCGTTCGGCGGAGGCGGTGCTGGAGGAAGGTTTTGAAAGCCCCCCTCAATCCCCCAAAAAGGGGGAAGATCAAAACTATCACAGCCCATTTTCTCTCCCCCTTTGGGGGAGTTGGAGGGGGCTATAAATCATAAATCAACAATCATAAATCAAATGAAGACAATCAGCAAACTTTTGGTGGCCCTAGTGGCCTTGGTGAGCCTCAACAGTTGTGGCTACAACACGATGACAGAGAAAGAAGAAGCCGTGAACAAGGCTTGGAGTAATGTAGAAAACCAGTATCAGCGCCGTTCGGACCTTATCCCCAACCTGGTGAACACCGTGAAGGGATACGCCCAGCATGAGCAAAGCACCCTGACGGCCGTGATGGAGGCCCGCTCAAAGGCCACCCAACTGACGGTGAATGCCGAGGACCTGACACCTGAAAAGCTGAAGGAGTACCAAGCCGCACAGGGACAAGTGACCAGCGCACTGGGCAAGTTACTGGCCATCAGCGAAGCCTATCCCGACCTGAAGGCCAACGAGAACTTCAAAGAACTGCAAGCCCAACTGGAAGGCACGGAAAACCGCATCAGTGTGGAGCGCCGCAACTTCAACGAAGTGGTGGGCGACTACAACACCTACATCCGCAAGTTCCCACAGAACATCATGGCCAGCATCTTCGGCTTTGAGAAACGCGCCTACTTCGAAGCCGAAGCCGGAAGCGAGAAGGCTCCGAAGGTGGAGTTTTAATTATTCAAGTTTCGCAAGCTCAACTTTCTGGAGTCCAGAAATATGGTCAGTAAATCTATCCTGTCAATAAAGGCAATTCTTACCCCCTTTCCTTTTAGTGACATTCCTTGTGGCCGTCTTTTCCTGCAAAGAGGAAGAGACGGTCATGCCCACCAACCTGCCTCCACGGGTAGCGTTTATCAGCAAGGTTGCGGGCGAACTTCTGCCAACCTTCCACGTTCTGTATTTCGTCAAGGAACAACATGGGCCGTTTGCCATACATTTCTTGGTGACATTCAAGGATAAGGTTGAAGTCCTCTGCCGTGAAACCATCAAGCCGCGTGTCTTCAAAATCAAGGTACAGCATATCCGCCCAACCATGTCCATTGTCAAGCATTTTGCGGATTTTTTGAAACAGGAGGTATGATTTCCCCGAACAGCGTACTCCTACAAATACCTGTAGAGGGAAAGAATCCAAATCGAACTCCCGATAAAAGATTTCATATTGCTCAATGTCTCTCTGATTGTCGAGCATGACTTGTTGTAGTACATTTCTCAATATGGCCATAATGTTTCTTCTCCAGATTTTGTTAAATTGAATCTTGCAAATTGAGGTAAATTTATAAATTATCATTTAACAAACAAAACAAATTGTCCCTTTTTCATCAAAAAGACCTCAAAAAATGATTTGTTGGGTGGGGTATCCTTGAAAAACGTCACATCTGAGACGCCATCAACCTCCAGCATTTTGACGCACCGTATCCAAACCCGAAAGATTTGTCATTTCTACATCAAGAGAAGCATAATTCGAGAAACAGGCCTTATTTATGAAAAAAAATAAGTAACTTTGCGCCCTGTAATATATAAATAAGGTACATAATATCATAAACTGACATAAAACGATGAGTAACCAACGGTACATGATGCGTGGCGTATCGGCCTCGAAAGAAGATGTGCACAATGCCATCAAGAACATTGATAAGGGACTTTACCCGAAAGCTTTCTGCAAAATTATCCCTGATATATTGGGCGGTGACCCGGAGTATTGCAACATCATGCATGCTGACGGTGCTGGCACCAAGTCGTCATTGGCCTACCTCTACTGGAAGGAGACGGGCGACTTAAGTGTGTGGAAGGGCATTGCACAGGATGCGCTCATCATGAACATCGACGACCTGCTTTGCGTAGGTGCGGTGGATAACATTCTGGTGAGCTCTACCATCGGACGCAACAAACTGCTTGTGCCGGGCGAGGTAATCAGCGCCATCATCAACAGCACGGACGAGTTGCTGGCCGAACTTCGCGAAATGGGTGTAGGCGTGTATGCTACGGGTGGTGAAACGGCTGACGTGGGCGACCTGGTGCGCACCATCATTGTGGACTCTACGGTGACTTGCCGCATGAAGCGTAGCGACGTGATTGACAATGCGAACATCCGTCCGGGTGACGTGATTGTGGGCCTTGCCTCTTACGGACAGGCCACCTACGAGAAGGAGTACAACGGTGGTATGGGAAGCAACGGACTGACCAGTGCCCGCCACGATGTGTTTGCCAAGTATCTGGCCGAGAAGTATCCCGAGAGTTACGACGCGGGTGTACCCGAGGAGTTGGTATATAGCGGAGGATTGAAGTTGACCGATGCCGTAGAGGGTAGCCCCATTGATGCGGGCAAACTGGTGCTTTCACCTACGCGAACTTACGCCCCCGTTGTGAAAAAACTTTTGGATAACCTGAGAAAAAATATCCACGGTATGGTACACTGCTCGGGAGGTGCACAAACGAAGGTGCTGCACTTCGTGGGCGACAATTGCCGTGTCATCAAGGACAACCTCTTCCCTGTGCCTCCTCTCTTCAAGACCATCAAGGAGCAGAGCAACACCGATTGGGCGGAGATGTACAAGGTGTTCAACATGGGTCACCGTCTGGAGGTATATCTTGCACCCGAATATGCAGAAGAGGTCATCGCCATCAGCAAGAGCTTCGGCATCGACGCACAAATCATCGGACGCATCGAAGAGAGCGACGGACAGAAGGAACTGACTATCAAGAGCGAGTTCGGAGAGTTCAAATACTAAATAGTGACGAGCTACAAGCTACGAGTGACAAGTCTACACCGCACTGGGGTTACTTGTAGCTCGTAACTTGTAGCTGAATACTTTTTAAATGGCAGACAACACCATACTTAGAAAAGCTGATGAGTTGAAAGCACACCTTTCAACCTTACGCCCACTCCCCGAAGAGGCTCTTGCCAAAATCAGGGAGGCAATGGAGATCGAATATACCTACGAGAGCAACCGCATCGAAGGAAATACGCTGACCTTGCAAGAAACAGCGCTCGTCATCAACGAAGGAGTGACTATCAGCGGAAAGAGTATGCGTGAACATTTGGAAGCCATCAACCACAACGAAGCAATCGCCTTCATTAAGGAAATTGCACAAGGGACGGAGACAGTGAGCGAACGCATCATCTTACAGATTCATGCTCTCATCTTGCGGAGTATCAATCGTGAGAATGCCGGACGCTATCGCACGGTGCCCGTATTGATTTCAGGAAGCAGGCACACTCCACAGCAACCCTACCTTATAGAGAAACTTATGGAGGAGTTTATGCTTCACTTCAAGGAGTTGGAGACCCAAGGTGAGCACCCGATACATGTTGCAGCCTATCTGCACGATGAGTTGGTACGCATCCACCCCTTTATTGATGGCAATGGACGCACCGCCCGCCTGCTGATGAACCTCTATCTACTGGGCAAGGGATACGTCATCATCTCCCTCAAAGGGGATGTCGAAAGCCGAATCGCCTATTATAAGGCATTGGAATCCTCACATGTGAAAGGAGACACCGAAGCGTTCAAAGAACTTGTCGCCCAAGCGGAAGTGGATGCTTTGGAGAAGTATTTGAAAATAATTGAAGGAGATAAATGGCAGACAACAACACAATATTAGAAAAGCTCGAAGGGCTGATAGCACGTTTTGAGGAAGTATCCACCCTCATCACCGACCCGAACGTGATTGCCGACCAAGCACGCTACGTGAAGCTGACCAAGGAGTACAAGGACTTGAGCGAAATCATGCGGGTAAGGAAGGAGTACGTGGATGCACTCAATGGTTACGAAGAGGCAAAGCAATTGCTCCTCACCGAAAGTGACCCCGAAATGAAGGAGATGGCTCGCGAAGAGGCCAACCTCTGCGAAGCACGCATCCCCCAACTGGAGGAGGAAATCAAGTTGCTTCTTGTCCCTGCTGACCCACAAGACGACCGCAATGCCATCTTGGAAATACGTGGCGGTACGGGTGGAGACGAAGCGGCTATCTTTGCAGGCGACCTCTTCCGCATGTATGCCAAATATTGCGAATCGAAAGGTTGGCGCATGGAGGTTTCGAGTGCCAGCGAAGGAGCAGCGGGAGGCTACAAGGAAATCATCTGCTCGGTGACGGGCGAAAAGGTATATGGCACGCTGAAATACGAATCGGGCGTGCATCGCGTACAACGTGTGCCGGCGACAGAGACGCAGGGACGCGTGCATACTTCTGCTGCATCCGTAGCCGTACTCCCCGAAGCGGAAGCCTTCGATGTGGAAATCAATGAAGGGGAAATCAAGTGGGACACTTTCCGCTCAAGTGGTGCAGGTGGACAGAATGTGAACAAAGTGGAGTCGGGTGTACGCTTGCGCTACAACTGGCGAAACCCCAACACGGGCGAGGTGCAGGAAATCCTCATCGAATGTACTGAGACACGCGACCAACCGAAGAACAAGGAGCGTGCCCTCTCGCGCCTGCGTACCTTTATATATGATAAGGAGCACCAGAAGTACATCGACGACATTGCTGCCCAGCGCAAGACGATGGTATCAACGGGTGACCGTTCGGCCAAGATTCGTACTTACAACTATCCGCAAGGACGTATCACCGACCATCGCATCAACTATACCATCTACAACCTCGGTGCCTTTATGGACGGAGACATCCAGGATTGCATTGACCACCTCATTGTAGCGGAAAATGCAG
>JAFXDL010000149.1 GCA_017516265.1 Bacteroidaceae bacterium | reverse complement strand
ATCAGTGCTTTACCAATGTCGGGATGACTGGATTCGAACCAGCGACCACACGCCCCCCAGACGCGTACTCTAACCGGACTGAGCTACATCCCGATTGGGCTTTTCTCTAAAAGCGCTGCAAAGGTACGGCTTATTTTGGAACTGGCAAACATTTGGGGGAGTTTTTTTCTTTAAAATGCAAAAAAAGAGCCCCTTTTTAACTTCTTTTTAGGGAATATATGGGAGTATTAGGGGATTTATTCCTACTTTTGCGAAGCGATAGAAAATATCTCATCGAAAGATTGAGAAACGGAAATCTGCTATATAAAAATAAATAAAAAAGAGGTATGCAAATAACTTTGACCCCTCCCAAGGGGGTATGCACGACGATAACGTTGCCTTCGTCCAAGAGTATCAGCAACCGGGTGCTGGTCATCAATGCGCTGAGTGGTTCGGAGTTCAGCCCCCAGAATGTGTCGGATTGCGATGACACACGCGTGATGGTGCGGGCTTTGGCGGAGAAGGATGCTCCAGTGGCGGACATCATGGCTGCAGGTACAGCTATGCGCTTCCTGACGGCATATTTTGCCACGGTGGACGGATGTGTGAAGACCATGACGGGTACTGAGCGTATGCGGCAACGCCCGATAAAGGTGCTGGTGGATGCGCTGGGCCAGTTGGGTGCCCGCATCGGGTATGCGGAGAATGAGGGTTTCCCGCCACTGACTATCAAGGGTGGGGGACTGGATGGCGAACGGGTGACGCTGCAGGGGAATGTGAGCTCGCAGTACATCTCGGCACTGCTGATGATAGGCCCTGTGCTCGGGAATGGGCTGACGTTGCATCTGGAGGGCGACATCATTTCGCGCCCCTACATCAATCTGACCCTGCAACTGATGCGCGACTTTGGTGCCAAGGCCGACTGGACGGGCGACGATGAGATAAGGGTGGAGCCACGGCCATATACGCCCATCCCCTTCACGGTGGAGAGCGACTGGAGTGCGGCATCGTACTGGTATGAGGTGGTGGCCCTGTCGGCAGACACGGATGCCAGGGTGGTGTTGCCTCACCTGTATGCCCACAGTTATCAGGGGGACAGTGCCGTGGCACGCTTGTTTGAACAACTGGGTGTGCGCACTGAATATGACGAATCGTCGGCCTGCATCAGCCTGTGCAAGAGTGGGTTGCCGGTGGTGGAGCGCATGGAGTATGACTTCATTGACCAACCCGACCTGGCGCAGACGTTCGTGGTGACGTGTGCCATGCAGGGAGTGCCCTTCCGATTCACGGGCCTGCAGAGCCTGAAAATAAAGGAGACCGACCGCATGGCGGCTCTGATATGCGAATTGAAGAAGTTGGGCTACGTGATTCGCGAAGAGGAGGGACGCATACTGGAGTGGGAGGGCGAACGTTGCCAGCCTCAGGCAGATGTGGCCATCGACACCTACGAGGATCATCGCATGGCTATGGCTTTTGCACCCGCTTCGATGGTGTTGGGCGCATTGCGCATCAATAATCCGCAGGTGGTGAGCAAGTCGTACCCGGACTTTTGGAGTGACTTGGAAAAGGCAGGATTTACGATTCAAGGATAAGGGAATGATACTGATATTGACAGGTAGCCTGGTGTTGCTGGTGGTAGTGGCCTTGGGGCTTGGTGCTTTGCGGAACCGCTCGATACGACAGAAGATTGAGCGTGGCGAGTTGCAGGAGTTCCCCGACATCAAGCAGATAGAGGACATGGAATGCTGTGGCCAGCACCAGACGTGTGAGAAGGAGAGCCTGCTGGCCGCGGTGAGCAGGCAAATCGAGTATTACGATGATGAGGAGCTGGACACGTATCGTGGTGTGGCCTCTGACGCATACACGCCCGAGCAGGTGGAGCAGTTTCGCGACGTGCTCTATACCATGCAGGAGGTGGAGGTGGCGGGATGGGTGCGCAGCCTCCAGTTGCGCGGCATAGAGTTGCCCGACGAGGTGAAGGACGAGGTGTTCCTCATCGTGGGCGAGCGAAGGATGAGTTGATTTTCTTTATAAGACCCCTTCAGACAGATGGAACTCTTGCAATACACATTTTTTCAGCATGCTTTGTTGGGATGCCTGTTGGCCAGCATCGCATGTGGCATCATGGGCACCTATATCGTCAGTCGTCGGCTGGTGTTCATCAGCGGAGGCATTACCCATGCTTCGTTCGGAGGCATCGGCCTGGGGCTGTATTGGGGCATCCCCCCCTTGGTGTCTGCTGCCCTATTTGCCGTATTGTCGGCCTTTGGTGTCGAGTGGTTGGGGAAGCGCAAGGACATGCGCGAAGACTCAGCCATAGCCGTCTTCTGGACGGCAGGAATGGCGCTGGGCATCATCTTCTCCTTCCTGACCCCAGGGTATGCCTCGGACTTGTCGGCCTATCTGTTCGGCAATGTGCTGACCATCACAGGGGGCGACCTGTTGTTCTTAGGCGTGGTGACGGTGGCGCTCGTCCTGTTCTTCTCCCTGTTCTTGAACACGATAGTCTCCATCGCATTTGACCGCGAATTTGCCCGTTCACAGAGGTTGCCTGTCAACGCAATGGAGTATGCCCTGATGCTGTTCATTGCACTGACCATTGTGGCCTGTCTGCGCATGGTGGGCATCGTGCTGGTCATCTCCCTGCTGACCCTTCCGCAGATGACCGCCAACCTGTTCACCCACAACTTCAAGCGGATGCTTCTGCTCTCCATCCTGATAGGATACGTCGGATGTTTGGGAGGACTGTTGTTCTCCTTCTACCTGAATGTGCCTTCGGGGGCCAGCATCATATTTGTCTCCATTTTCATCTATGCCCTGTGCAAATTGGGTAAAATGATGGCAAATGTCAGAAGGAAGGCAATAAAAACGCCTTTGGAGAGTTAGATATAGATATAATGTGGGACTGACTCACCATCAAGAAGAAAAATTACGAGTGTGAAAAGAGCATATCTGTATATCATCCTGGGAATGTGGATTGCGCTGGGCATGGCCGGATGTTCGACCAAAAAGAACACGGCAAATGTCCGTCGTTACCATGCCTTCACGGCCCGATACAACACCTACTACAACGGACATGAGGCATACAAAGAGGGTATGTTGGAGCAGGAGCGCGCCAACCGGGACAACTATATGGAGATATTGCCCTACTTCCCCGTGGGAAACAAAAAGACAGTGGGAAGTGGAAGCGGAAACTTTGACCGCGCCATCGAAAAGTCACAAAAAGCCATCAAACAACACTCCATCAAGAAGAAACCCAAACGGAAAGCTGGCGAAAAGAAGACCGAAAAGATGATTCGCTGGTATGCCAAGAAGGAATACAACCCCTTTATCCACAATGCCTGGTTCCTGATGGCAAAGGCCCAATTCCAAAAGGGAGAGTTTCTGGAAGCTGCATCCACCTTCTCCTACATTAGCCGGCTCTATAGCGACGACCCCGACAAACTGGCCGAGGCACGCCTGTGGATGGCCCGATGCTACACGGAGCTAGAGTGGTACTACGATGCCGAGGATATCCTGAACAAGGTGGAGCGCGACAGTATGCCACGCTCATTGTCTGCCGAACGTAGCGTGACGTATAGCAACTACCTGCTCAAGCAAGGACGCTTCGAGGAGGCATTGCCCCATCTGGAGAAAGCCGTGAAGAAAGAGAAGGGGAGCCGGCAACGTGCCCGCCACTACTTCCTGTTGGGACAAATCTACCAGCATGTGGGCAATTATCCACAAGCCTATGCGGCATTCGGTAAGGTCATCCGAAGCAATCCGCCCTACGAACTGGAATTCAACGCACGCATCAAGCGCACCGAAGTGCCTGTGGAAGGGGGAAACAATGCACGCACCATCAAGAGCCTGAAAGCCATGGCCAGAAACCCCAAGAACAAGGAGTATCTGGATCAGGTGTATTATGCCATCGGAAATATGTATATGGCCCAAAAGGACACCTTGGAGGCCATCAAGAATTACGAAGAGGGTGCCGAGAAAAGCACACGGAGTGGGGTGGAAAAGGGTATCCTGCTCTTGCGCTTGGGAGACATCTACTGGGAGCGTGCCGACTATGACAATGCCCAGCGTTGCTATGCGGAGGTCATCGGCCTGTTGGAGGACAAGGAGTCGGACGAGTACAAAGTGGTGAGCAAACGCTCGGAGGTGCTTGACGAACTGGTGGGACATGCCCAAGCGGTGGAGTTGCAGGATAGTTTGCAACGACTGGCTGCCATGTCCGAGGAAGAGCGCATGAAGGTGATAGAGAAACTCATCGAAGAGGTGAAGGCCGAAGAGGAAAAGGCACGCAAGGATGCCGAACTGGCCGAGCGCATGGCCGCACGGGACGAGGCCTTGGCCAATGCTGCTGCCAATCGCAAACCGACATCACGCACCCCTACGGCTACTACAGGAGGAGATCGTTCGTGGTACTTCTACAACCAACAATTGCTGAACCAGGGTAAAGGCGAATTCCAACGCAAATGGGGACGCAGAAAATTGGAGGACAACTGGCGACGACGCAACAAAACGGTGGTCAATGCGCAAGAATTCAAGGAGTTTGACTATGCGGCAGAGGATAGCCTCAGGGCACTCAACGACTCTTTGGCCACAGATTCGCTCGGAGTGAAGGAGGCCGTAGCCGATTCACTGGTGACCGACAACAAGAATCCGCAATTCTACATTCAACAAATACCCTTGACCGAAGAGGCTATGGCCGAGTCGCACGCCATCCTGTCCGAAGGATTATACAATTGTGGACTCATCTACAAGGACAAATTGGAAGACTTCACCTTGGCCGAAAAGACCTTCAACCGGCTCTGCACCGAATATCCCGATTTCAGCCAAATGGAGACGGTATATTACAACCTGTATCTGATGTATTCGAGATGGGACAAGCATGACGTGGCGGCATCGTATCTGGATAGTCTGAAAACCAAATTCCCCACGGGTGACTACACTACCCTGCTCTCTGACCCCGACTATGCCAAAAATGCCCTTTACGGAAAACACCTGGAGGATTCACTCTACGTATCCACCTATGCAGCCTACCTGCAAGGAGATTTTGCCGTAGTGGATAGCAATGCGGTGTATGCCTCGGCCAAATTCCCATTAGGGGTGCATCGGCCCAAATTCATGTTCCTCCATGGCATGAGCCTCTTGGAGAAAGGAGACCAAAAGGGATTCCTGGACAACCTGAAAACCATCGTGGAGAAATATCCCGAAAATGAAATAACAGAAATGGCCGGAATGATGCTGAAAGGCATACAGGAAGGACGTCTGTTGCAATCGGGTAGTTTTTCGGCAGGCTCCATCTGGGCACGCCGACGCGGAGGTTTGGAGGGAGACTCCATATCGACAGACTCTATCCCCCAATTTACAGGGGAGGCTTCTGACCCCTACCTGTTCATGTTGGCCTACGAGGAAGGTGCCGTGAATGAGAACCAATTGCTTTTCGAAATCGCACGCTACAACTTCTCGAACTTCATGGTGCGGAATTTTGACATCCAATTCGTGAAAGACAATGGCATAGCCATGATGCAGATAGGAGAATTCATGAACTTCATGGAGTGTCGCCAATACATGAGCCGCCTGTTTGCTGATGACAGATTGCGCGAAAAGTTGGAAGGCATGCGTGTCGTACTGATTTCCAAACCCAATTATGAACTTTTGCTGAAATACTATAGTTTTGATGATTACCAGCTATTCTACGAACAGCATCTTGACAAATTGCCAATGCCCGTCATTGACGGTTATTCATTTGACGAACCACAGATGCTGAATGCCGACGAGGCGGAACGGTTGGAAGAAGAATGGGAAGAAGTGGAAGAATAAAAAACGAATAGGATTGAACTCACCTGAAATAAGTTAT
>JAFXDL010000148.1 GCA_017516265.1 Bacteroidaceae bacterium | reverse complement strand
GCCCAGGTGAGACAACTTATGGGCTTCTGCCTTCATCCCGATTTCCAGTTCACGAAGAGAATCAAAGTGTTTAAGCACTCCAAAGAGCATCACCACTAAATGTTCATACCCGCCAAAACGTTTGACGTAAGACTCGCTGCCCTGAGTATCGTGACTAATTTGACGAATTTTGTCCTTGTCAAGCAACTTTAACACCTGACTATAGACCGGCTGTCCGGTAAAATGACTATCTTTGCCCATGGTTATATTTATGTTTGTCCAAAACAAAGATAACCAAAAGGGCTGATACCTCGTGAGAAGTGTCAGCCCTAATTCTTTATTGACGACAATTTTTTACCGGACAGCAATAGATTTAAATCTTACGGTCAGAAGATTTAAATCTTCTGACACCTCCGAATGAAAGAATCTGCCCCGTTCCACAGGTTTTCGGATTTGCAAAACAGAAAATTCCGGAAATGCTGGATTTGTTACTTTTTTGGGGGTGAGTATTTGAAAAGTACTCATATGGTGAGTCCCATAAATTCCCACCATATTATATTTCAACTGTTCCAACTCTTGTTTTTCCACCAACGAGCTTCATTATTAACGAAAGTGAGAACAACAAATTGGACACCCTAGGTTTAAACCATGCGGAATATTTTTTAGACACACCCTCCTACGGCCTACGTTTACAGATCCTTCCTATCGTCAGGATGACAGAGACGGCATGAAAAGGAACAAAAAAGTAGGGTACCACAAATTGGAACCCTACTTTAAACCTTGAACTTAGGACTTGAAGAGTTTCTCAATCCATCAATCTTCCTTATCCAAGCGCCAATCTTCCCAAACATCCTTTGGAAGACTGGTCTGCACGGTAGGAGACTGCATCTTGTCATTCAACTCCAAGCTCTTCTGCTTCACATTCTCTGCGATATATTCTGCCAGTTTCTTGTATGAGGTCTTTCCCTTGTCCTCCTGCAACTTCTTCAACAGGAAGTAGGTGAACATACCATGCTTCTGATTCTTATACGGATAGGCAGTCTGTGCACCCGTGCAAGCACTGAAGACCACCATGTTGTTCACGGGAACCTCCTCACGCGGCTTGATGGCCACACCACGCGCTTCCTTGTCCATGATTTCACCATCTTTTTTGGAACCGCTGAAGCAGGCATCCAGGAAGACCGTCACCGACTTGGGATTATTGGCAGAGAGTTCTCCATAGAAACTTGACAACTTGTAACCCGTCTGGGCAATGTAGCGGGGCGAAGCATCGCTGGGCAACAGGTAAGACTCGTTGGTACTGGGGTCGGGCACACCGTGGCCAGAGTAATAGACAAAGAGTCGCATATCCTTATAGGCACTCTTGAAGTCCTGTACACGGCCGATGGCTGCAATCATCTCATTGCGGGTTGCATTCTCGGCATAGATGATATGCTTCTCATCCACACCCAGAACATCCATACAATAACGGCGGAATGACTGGCCATCGTTCTTGGCAAAAGGAACTCCCTCGACATTCTTGTAATCCTCGTTGGCAAAAATCAAAGCGAAGGTGTTGTCATTCTCGTTCTTGGTGACAGGGATATTGACATCGACGGTAGATTCGCCCACATTGATGGCCTCTTCGACACGGGGTCCACTAGCGGCTTTCTTACCACCATCACTGGCACCTGCCAACAAGATGTCACTGTCGTCCCACTCAGGACGGGCAATCTTCATCTTGCCATAGACAAGGGGAACATTCACATCATACTTGTAGGTCTTTCCACTGGGAGTCACCATGTCGGCCATAGCCAACAGCATCTTTCCTTCCCTGTCAATGCGCAGCTGAGGATTGGTAACCATCACCTTACCCCAGTTGTTCTTAAACTCCTCAGCTTCACCATTTGCCAAAGGTACCTTCAGGTAGATATCGCCCTGACGGGTCTGGATACGGAATGTCTCGTGGTCGGGGTCATAAGGCTTGATGGTCAAATCCTTCAAATTGAAATAACCACCATATTCATTGATGAAACGGGCTTCGCAGGCCTGACGGGTCTGTGCAATCAACATCTTCCGGCTTTCGGGGTTTACACGCTTCACATAATCGGCAGCCGGTTCAAACTCACCACGGGTTTCCCACTCGGCAAGGATGGCATCCAACTGCGGACGATACCACTCGTTGAAATTAGGCACAGAACTTCCACCACTGGAGACAAAACCGTCGTCAATCATAGCCTTCATGCGTTTGGCCTCATCCATATTGCCTATCTGCTTGTAGGCATCTTCCAGAGCATACAACAGTTTGCGGTCTTTCTTTCCGGTGGGCTGTGCATCCACAATCTGATTCAACAGGGGGATGGCATGGTTATAGTTCTGAGTGGCCTTTTGGGTCAGTTCCTTGATAGTGCCACCATCCTGAGACTTGTTGCGCTCATTGATTTGCACACCTGCCAAGTTATAATAGCAGAGGGCCAACCGTTTCTTGATGTCCATATCGGTGCTGTCACCGGCATAGAAACTCTGGTAAATAGGCAATGCGTCGGCAAATCTGCCATTCTCATCGTCCATCGTTGCCTTGAAGAAGAGCAATCCCGGTTCACTGGGTGAAACAATAAGAGCACGGTCAAGCATCTCCTGCGCCTTGTCGATGTTGTGCATCTTGATGTACAAGTTCACGGACATCTTCAGCATATCAATGTTACGCGGATAGTTCATCAAACCTTCATCCAAGACATTCGCCATTTCGTCCAGACGCTCCAGGCGCTCCAGGTCTTTGGCCCAGAAGACATAGCAACGCTCCTGATTGGCCTTTTCGCCCAAATTGATGTATTCCTGGAAAAAGGTAACGGCATCGTCCAACTCGCGTGCATTGTGTGCCTCGGAGGCAACAAAAAATACATAGGTGGCGTAGTTGGAGTTGCGCATAAACTCCTCACCTGCATAGAATGGCAGACGAGGGATATTCAGATAACATTCGATGAATTTATAGGCTTTGTTGTTTTTTCCTAACCCGTTATAGTAGATTCCCGCCTCTTCAAATTCGGGACGCATCTTACGGATGTTGTCCTTAATCACCAGAATCTGTTCGTCGGTTCTGGAGTTCATGGACTTGATATAATTCATAAATCCCTCCAACAGGCAGCCATACATGGCATCCTTGTCTGATGCGGGATTCACCTTCATCAAATAATATTGGGTGTTGGACTCCGTTGCTGCTGTAAACATGGAGTCTTCAGGAGAGACGCGCGGCATAAACAATGAATCGCCGGCAGACATCCTGATGGAATCTCCATCCATCACAATTAACGAATCAGCTTCAAGCACCTTTATGAAATTGGTTGCCGCCTGAGTCGCTTCGTTCATACCGACCATATAGACAGAATCGCCCTCATGCGACATGCCTGCAGATGGAAGTGTCAAAGCTGAAACACCGGTCAAGCAGTTTACAACGGATAAAAGTGTTACAAGATATTTCATATTTAGTGTATAAGTTTACGAAACAGTAAAAATAACAATTGATGGTAATGTTCCAGTATTAGATTTGGTTTTGAAAAAAGGAAAATCCCCCCACCCTCTTCTCTAACAATTGAGGGTGAGGGGATTTTTATTGTTCAGAACTTGCTTTCTCTATCAATTAGAATGCGTTTTCAAACAAGAACTCAACAGTTACACGACGATACTCAGAACCCTTGTTCGGAGAAACCTCGATAACGAAGTTGTCAGTAGTCTTCATGTTCTTCAATGCAGGAATATTCTTATAAGTGAAGTCCTTCACACTGATAGCACGAACGAGTGACAACTGCTCGTTGCTGGTGATGCCAGAAGCCTTGGTAACAGTCAGCTTGCTGGGCTTGCCATTAACAACGACTGCCTGATCCTTGATGTCGCCATACTCGCCATTGTAAGCCAACTTGCCATTGATAGGAGTAGCATCGGCAGAACCAGTATAGACAATCTTCACGCTCTTACCAGCCTTCACATAAGGAGCGAAGTCCTTAGCAAATGATTCCTTGATGATGTTCAACATAGCCAATGAAGCGGGAGACTTCTCTGCTACATACTTACCAGGAGCGAAGTCGTCACTTACGCTGAAGCCATCCTTCACGGTGTACTTGTAAGTAACCTTGTAGTCCAACTCATCACCATCGGGTACAACCTCAGCAGAAACCTCAATAGAAGTGTTGTCTGTCAATACATTCTGGTTCTTAGCCTGCTGTACGGCATTTGTCTTAACCTGCTGCAGTCTCAGGTTGTTCTCGATTTCCTGTTGAACAACTTCCAGAGGAACGAATCCTTCAGTATCAGCAGACTTGGCATCCTGACGGTTCAAGTTGTTATACACGTAAGTCTTAGAGTTGTTGGCATTCAAGACCTCAGTATAGAGCACCTCGAACTGGTCGTCAGAGTTCAAACCATACACAGTCTTGTTGAAGTCCAAATCATCAGCAGACTTGAAGGCTGTGATTTCGTCCTTGGGAACGCTCAAAGTAATGGAAGGCATGTCGCTGAAGTTCACACCCAGCAACTCAGCATTCTTGTTATACTTACCCAAGCTGACGTTAGAGTTTGCAATCTTGTCACCGGCCATTTCGGTAGAAACCTCGTTGGCAAAGCTCAGACGCATAGCTTCAATCTTATCATCGCTGGTACGCAACAGATAATCATCCTTGCTCTCGCCTTTGAGACGCTTCATCCAAGTGTTCATTCGGTCGTTTACGCTCATCTGCATCTTGTCATACAAAGTAAGTTCCTTCTCAGGTACAACAACATACTTGTCCGAGTAGAGTTTCTTTGAATGACCGAAGTTGTAAGCCAAACCTACCAACAAAGATGAATACCAATGGTCTGTACCAGTAGTCTGTGCATTGAATTCGTCATCAGTATTGTTCAAACGATATTCCAATGAGAGGCTGAGGGGCTTGGCAATCTTCCACTCACCGGCCAATCCCACACGGAAGTTGTGGAAGAGTTCAGAAGTGCTCTTGCTCAAACCTGTCACAGCAGAAGAATTGTCGCAATAAGCCAATCCCATACCTGCCAACAAATGGAGGTTCAGTTTGTGGTTGTTGCCCTTCTTGAAGATGTCTGTCAAGTTGAACAAAACATCCAAACTGGTTGTGAAGTAATCCAAATCGCTGTACACACCATCGACATGAGCTGTTGTGTTAAAACCTTCCACACCGATACGGGCTCCGATTTCAGGAGCAAACCAACGTCCTACATTCACACCAAAGTTAGGCTTCATCAGTTCGCCAAAATCGCCTGAAGAATGGGGCAAATGCAAACCACCCTGCAATTGGAGGAAATTGTAAGTGCGAAAATCATTCGCATTCTTTGAATCATCTTGGCCGAATGCGACCAACGGCAATGCACAAAGGGCCATTACCTTCAAAATCTTTTTCATAGCTTTAACTAATTTTACTTATGATTATTGAATTATTTTCTTAATTAACGTTGCAAAAATAGCTTTTTTATTCACAGCAACAAAACTTTTTATAAAAAAAGATTGTTTTTATGGCTCATATACCTGCTTCAAGTCTGAAAATGGCCCTTTTTCACAAAGAAAAACAAGCATTTCCTCTTATTACCAACTTATATCAGACTAGAAGCGGTTCACGAATTTACACACCTTCTTGCTTGCTTTCAGGAATTCCTTTTTCGTTGTCCCTGTTGCCAATGTCTGTTTGGCCTCTTCCATCACTTTTTTACGCTCATCCAACTGTTTCAAGGTATAAGCCGGTATTGGAATGCTGCGCAGTTCGTCAAGGGAAGTCTGCAAATCATCCCAAGCCTCCAAGCGTTCGCGCTCTGCACGAGTAATGTGCATCACCGACCCGTGTCGCGGGGTAAAGTTCCCCCGTGTAGGGGTGTTCTGGACGAATGTAAAGTTCTTCAAATCAGAACTCTTGCAGAACTGATAATAGCCATTGGCGTAGCAATCGTACATCAAGACAAATTCGTCACTGCCAATCAAGGGGAATACACTAGAGCCTTCCACGGGATATTGTCCCTCCTTTTGCAAATGGCGATATTCAACGGTGTAGGGTCCTGTCAAGTTCTTGGAAGTTGCTCGCATCACTCCTTGGCGGGTACGGAATCCCTTGTTCATCACCGAACGACCCTCGTCCTTGAAGAAAAGGACATACTCCTGATTTTTCTGGTCATACACGATGTCTCCATCAATAGAGGCGGTTCCAAAATCGAACAACAGTTTGGGTTCTGTCACATCTGTAAAATCCTCATTGGCATAGCTGTAGAAGATTTTAAAATAAGGTTGGTTGAAACGAGGGTCATCCGTCGGGTACTCCCAATCGTGACGCCCGATGGAATAATAAATCATATACTTTTGTTCCTTCTCGTCCCAAATGGTTTGCGGTGCCCACACGGCATGAAGATTCTTTTCATCAAAGCCCTTCAAATCAGGGAAACGTTCAGGGAAATGGATGGCCGTATGCTGCCAATGAAGCAAGTCGGTGCTCTTCATCAGTATCAACCCATCGTTGCTCTGCCATCCTTCGCTAGAGCGCATGTCAGTGAGCACCATATAAAATGTTTTCCCATCCTGACCACGCATGATATAGGGGTCGCGTATGCTCCGTTTGCGAGCTATGCTGTCCGACGAAACGACCGGACGCCCGTCATTCAAAGCCCTGTAATTGTAGCCATCATCACTCAACGCATAGCGGATTTGTTCGCCATAGGGTGAATTGTCCGAAAAGAAGGCAAAAAGATAACTGTCGAACGCTTCTTCATCAGCTGTTTTTTGTTGGGCAAAGACCGATTCCGACATCATTGGCAACAGGCATGAAAGCCCGATTCCAAGTAACATTTTCTTATTCATACTTCTAATAGTTAATAGTTTTTCTTGATTGATTTATCTGAAAATTATGCAAATATAGCACTTACTTTACAAAACAAAGCATTTAATTCGCTTTTTTTCCAACACAGCCTTAAAATTGCTATAATTCCAGAGTTTAAAAATCTGAGTGCACACCCTCGCTTTCAGGTTCAGAGCATTTCACGAGGGTGTGTCAAAAATAAATTTAGGCACGGATTACACGGATTAACGCGGATTTATATTTTATTTTATACCCGAACGGTTATAATCTATCCGTGTAATCCGCGTGATCCGTGCCTAAAAAAACAAATGGCTTTATTTTGACACATCCTCAGGGGGAGAGTCTGCCAAATCGGCCGCCCTCCCCTATTCCTCCACCTGTTCCTTGGGAAAGTTCACCAGATAGAGCACTTCTGTTGCTCGGGTAAAAGCGGTATAGAGCCAACGGAAATAGTCGGGTCCCAACATGTCATCCGACATATACCCCTGATCCAAAAAGACCCGTTTCCATTGTCCACCTTGCGCCTTGTGACAAGTGACGGCATAGGCATACTTCAGCTGCAAAGCGTTGAAATAAATATCTTCTTTCAACTTCTTCACCCGATCACGTTTCAAAGGGATATCCGCATAGTCCTCCATCACGGCATTATACAAGCGTTCACTCTGCTCGCGGGACAATGCCGGTGCCTCTGACTGCAAAGCATCCAGCAGGACGGTTGCCTCCAATTCAAAATCGTCATAATCGGGAAACGTCATGGTGACATCTGCAAAACGGAACCCATACAATTCGCGTTCACTCCGAAAGCGACGGACAACGGCCACATCACCATTGGCCACAAAATCCAGTTCTTTGTATGACTCGGCCCAATAATAATTATTCTTGGCCACCATCACGACATCTCCCCCCTCCAATTCCGCTTCCCGATAGAGGATGCGTGCCCTTATACCATTATTATATATATTGGTCCGCTTGTTCGAACGGCAGATGACCATAGTCTCCTCCAGCCCCACCTGTGCATAACTGTCTTCCAAAGCCTCTATCAACTCATCGCCTGGCAGACGGCGGACATCTGCAAAACCGACAAACTTGACCTTGGGCAAATCAAATACAAGGTCATCGGCCAACAAACGCCTCAAACGGGTGGCATTCCACAAAATGCCCGACCCGTCAAGCTGGCGTACCACCTGACACAAATCGAACTCATGCACCCGCAGTCCATACCCCTGCACTGCCAATGTGTTCAATGCCGGACTATCCGCCTCGCCAACGGGAGGAAGCTGGGCCGTATCTCCCAACAGCAACAGACGGCATCCCTGCCCCGAATAGACATACTGTACCAAATCATCCAACAGACGTCCGGTACCGAACGTGGCTCCCGACAGCCCATCATTGGCTATCATCGAGGCTTCGTCCACAATGAACAACGTATGCTGATGCAGATTATCCGACAGTGAATAATTCCCCACTTCGCCCGAATACGTCCGTTGCCGATAGATTTTCCGATGAATGGTATAAACGGTATGGCGGGCATGTTGCGAAAAAACTTTAGCCGCACGCCCCGTAGGAGCCATCAGCACCACCTTCTGCTGGAGGTGGTCAAGCAGACGCACCAATGCACCCACCAATGACGTTTTACCCGTACCGGCATATCCACGCAGCAAAAAAGCACTCTCCCCCTCGCCCGATATAAGGAAAGTTCCCAGCTTCTCCATTGCCACCAGCTGCTCCGAAGTGGGGTTGAAGCCCAAAAATTCCTTAAATTGCTCTACAAAATAACTATTTATCATCTTTTTAAAAGAAAAAAATCACCGAACGTTCGTTAATTAGATTTATTTATTCTATTTTTGCGGCACGAATATAAACTAAAAAAATTATATCTTATCATGAAATTAGTAATTAATTGCATTTTGGCTGCATGTGCAGCAGGTTTGCTCTACCTGTGTTATGGTAGCATCATGGCTCCGATTGAGTTTGAAAACACCAAAAAGGAGAGAGAAAAAGAGATTATCGCCAGCCTCATCAACATCCGCGATGCGCAGGTAAATTACCGCAACATCACCTTGGGAGGTTATTGCGAGGATTTGGATTCATTGGTGAACTTCGTGAAGACCGCCCAATTGCCTATCGTGAAGAAAGAGGGCGAGTTGACAGACGACCAGTTGGAGAATGGTCTGACTGAAAGAAAAGCCGTTGAGATGATTGAGAAAGCCCGTAAAACTGGCAAATGGGACGAAGTGAAGAAAGCTGGTCTGGAAGGCTTCAGCCGTGACACAGTATTCGTAAGCCTGAAGGACAATGTGTTCGGAGAAGATTTCAATGCCGACTCACTGTGCTACATTCCCTACGGAAACGGTGCTAAATTTGAGATGGAAACTCGCGTTGACTCTACCCGTTCAGGTACTCCCCTCTACTTGTTTGAGGCAAGAGCTCCTTACACAACCTATCTGAGCGACTTGAACCAGCAGGAACTCACCAACCTGATTGACAAGTGCGAGACCCTCAGCCGCTATGTAGGCTTGAAGGTAGGTGACGTAGAAGAACCCAACAACAACGCTGGTAACTGGGAATAATCCCCCCTACTACTCTACCCATTAGAGACAAACATTTGATTGTGAATACTGAACAATATACACAACACACCTTATCCATCCGCCTCAGTGCGGATGGATTTTCTTTTTCTGTAACAAGCTACACAGACAAAGAATCCTTTCAGTATGAGACGTTGCGCATACAGCCCAACATCTCACTGACTGCCAATATCAAACAGTTCCTGTACCCCAACGAATTGCTGCAACATCAGTTCAAGAACAGCAACATACTGATAGACACCCCTCACTATACCACTGTCCCCTTCGAACTTTTTGAAGACGAGCAGGCCGAGGCCATCTATTACCATTGTCACCCGCAACGCCCCGGCGAGAAAGTGCTCTACAATATACTCGACCGATGCAACATCGTCGTACTTTTCGCCATAGACAAGAGCACCTACTCCCTGTTGAAGGAACTGTATCCGCAAGCACGCATCTTTGCATCCATCAGCCCCGTCATCGAACATCTGGCAGGCAAAAGCCGCATAGGCAACAACTGCAAGACTTTCCTACACCTCGGACGACGGACAACGGACTTCCTGGTATTTGACCACGGACACCCGTTGCTGATCAACACTTTTGCCACACAAGGAAGCAATGACTGTTCGTACTACGCCCTCAATATCTGGGAAAAGCTCAAGCTGAACCAAGAACATGACGAACTGTACATCATCGGAAACCAGCCCCACAAGGAAGAGGTGGCCGAAGAACTACGATCATACATCAAAAGTGTATCCATCCTCAACCCTACTGCCGAATTCAACCGTTCTGCAGCAGCCAGCAACAGCGAAGTCACCTATGACCTCCTAAGCCTGCTGCACACCAACCTATAATTCAACTTTCGCAAACAAAGGAGTTACAGGAGTTCAGACAATACTTAGGAGTGTAGAAGGCAGAAGTGTAGGAGTGTAAACGAATGTACTGCTTACATCATAGTCGTTACAATTATTCATTCGCTAAAGCCCATCGAGAACCTCTTTTGATTTTTTAATCAAGGTATGGTGTCTGCACTCCTAAGCGAAGCGTCACTCCTACACCCCCTTACTTCTGAAAGTTATACATGCGAGACTTAAATAAGAAAGACAAAATGAGAGTAATCAGTGGAATATACAAAAGACGTCGGTTTGACATCCCACGCTCGTTCAAAGCACGTCCGACAACCGACTTTGCAAAAGAAAATCTATTCAATGTCCTGTGTGGCTACATCGACTTTGAAGAGGGAGTGACGGCCCTTGACCTTTTTGCCGGAACTGGCAGCATCAGCATCGAACTGGTGTCACGCGGATGCGACCGTGTCGTCTCCATCGAGAAAGACCGCCAACACTACGCCTTCATCTGCAACGTCATGCAACAGGTCAAAACCGACAAATGTATCCCTATCTGCGGCGACGCCTTGCGCTACATCAACCGCGGAGGAGAGCAGTTCGACTTCATCTTTGCCGACCCTCCGTATGCTCTGAAAGAGCTGGCACAAATACCTGACCTCATCTTCCAGAATGAGTTGTTGAAACCTGACGGACTTTTTGTCCTTGAACACGGCAAAGACAACAACTTCGAACAGCACCCACACTTTGTGGAACACCGGGCCTACGGAAGTGTCAACTTCTCCATATTCCGATAAAGGCATCTACTTATTTTCAGGAGGGGGGAGGGGCCGAAAACCTAGTTGGGAATTATGCAGTCTCTGTCAACCAACTATATGCAACCTACTTTTCGGGCTGACTTAAAAAAAGACAAGACAAAAGGAATAAATCTTAAAAATCCGACACGTGTCCGAGGAAAATCTGACACGTGTCGGATTTCATTCTATCAGCTGAAAGAAATTCATCGGACACGTGTCAAAATTCCCTCTAACACGTGTCATTCCATAAAAAAGGGCTGCACCAACTTGTGACGCAGCCCTTTTACTTATATTTTAACTGTATTACTCAGCTTCAGCAACAACCTCGAAAGGAATCTCAACAGAAACTTCCTTGTGGAGTTTTACAGTAGCTTTGTAAGAACCTACTTCCTTCACTGCGCCTACAACGATAATCTTACGATCAATGTTGTGGCCCAATTTCTGGAGTTCTTCTGCAATCTGAATGTTACCAACAGAACCGAAGATTGTACCAGTAGCGCTAACCTTAGTGGCGATAGTCAATGAAACCTCAGCCAACTGAGCAGCCAAAGCCTCAGCATCAGCCTTAATCTTGGCCAACTTGTGAGCACGCTGCTTCAGGTCCTCAGCCAACATTTTCTTGGCAGCAGGTGAAGCGATTACAGCTTTTCCGGTAGGAATAAGATAGTTACGGCCGTAGCCAGACTTTACGGTTACGATGTCGTTCTTGTAACCCAGACCTTGAACGTCTTCTTTCAAAATAATTTCCATACAAATTCCTCCTTCTTTAT
>JAFXDL010000147.1 GCA_017516265.1 Bacteroidaceae bacterium | reverse complement strand
TCCACTGGCCATTCTCGTAGTAGCGTCCGTTTTGGGTAATCTCGCGGATGTTGATTTCGGGGTTGAAGTTGGTGGCAAAAGCCTTGTGGTGGTTGCCTGCATTGCAATCCACGATGTCGAGATAGTGAATCTCGTCGAAGTGGTGCTTAGCTGCATAGGCGGTATATACACCACTCACGCCCGGGTCGAATCCACATCCGAGGATAGCGGTCAGTCCGGCCTCTTCGAAGCGTTGCTTGTAGGCCCATTGCCAGCTGTACTCGAAGTGTGCCTCGTCCTTCGGTTCGTAGTTGGCGGTGTCCAGATAGTTCACTCCGGCCTTCAGACAGGCCTCCATGATGGTGAGGTCCTGATAGGGGAGGGCCACATTGATGACCATCTCGGGGCGGAACTGTTCAAAGAGAGCCACCAACTCATCTACATTGTCGGCATCCACCTGTGCCGTCTGTATATTGGGATTGCCTATGGCCTTCACCACTGCATCGCACTTTGACTTTGTCCGGCTGGCAATCATGATGTC
Organism: Bacteroidaceae bacterium; assembly: GCA_017516265.1. Classification (GTDB taxonomy): domain Bacteria; phylum Bacteroidota; class Bacteroidia; order Bacteroidales; family Bacteroidaceae; genus Phocaeicola_A. The sequence continues at coordinate 15,215 of JAFXDL010000147.1, read as the reverse complement.
GGTAAATACCTCGGGGTTCTGTGCCACCTTGTGTGCCACAACGGTGCCTACACCTCCGGCACCGATAATCAATACTCTACCCATTTCTTCTTTTCTTCTTTGTTGTTTTTTATATTATATAATGTATATGCAATTTCGGTGGGCGAAGATAGTGTAAACCGTGGTAATAACAAAATAAATTCATCTATTTTTTCTTTTTCTTTCCGAAATATTCATTACCTTTGTTGCGTAAATGGTTTACGAGTAGTGCGATGCAACATATCAAATTAGGAAAATATAATCAGTTGGAGGTGGTGAAGACGGTGGATTTCGGTGTCTATCTCGATGGTTTCGATGATGGCGAGATACTGCTTCCCACCCGTTATGTGCCTGCCGATTGCCGGGTGGGCGATGTGCTCAATGTCTTCATTTATCTGGATAACGAAGAGCGCCTGGTGGCCACTACACTGGAGCCGTTGGTGCAGGTGGGCCAGTTTGCCTGGCTGGAGGTCTCGTGGGTCAACGAGTATGGCGCTTTCCTCAACTGGGGATTGATGAAGGACCTCTTTGTCCCCTTCCGTGAGCAGAAGATGAAGATGCAGATGGGGCGCAGCTACCTCGTTCATGCCCATCTCGACGAAGAGAGCTACCGCATTGTGGCTTCGGCTAAGGTGGAGCGGTACTTGAGCAAAGAGCATCCCGACTATCAACCGGGTGAGGAGGTGGAGGTGCTCGTGTGGCAACGGACAGAACTCGGTGTGAAGGTGATTGTGGATAACCGCTATGGCGGATTGCTCTACCGGAGCGAACTGTTCACCTCCGTGGAGCCGGGCATGAGGCTGACGGCATACGTGAAGCAGGTGCGCGAGGATGGGAAGATTGACCTGACACTCCATAAGACGGGGTATGCCCGTGTGGAGGATTTCTCGGACATCCTGTTGGCCTATCTCAAGGAGCACGATGGCTACCTGCCCCTGCACGACAAGAGTCCGGCTGAAGCAATCTACGATGCGTTCGGAGTGAGCAAGAAGACGTTCAAGAAGGCCGTGGGCGACCTCTATAAGAAACGTCTGGTCAGCATCAGCGAGGCGGGTATCAGGCTGGTTTAGTCAAGGCCCCGGAAATCCAATAGCGTATAATGGGCTATAATTTGTTTCCTAGAACACAGAGTCACGGAGACACGGAGTTTTTATAAAAGAACGTAAGAGTGTTAAGTGTTATCCGAGCCACCACTACGGATAGTTAAAGACGAAAGCTGGATTGGAGCCACCCCACATAAGGGCATAAAAAAAGGGTCAACGCTTTGACCCAACCTTTATTAACCTTAAATCTAATACCATGAAAAACTTGATGCAAAGATATGTACTTCCTACAATATGTGCAAACTTTAAGGGAACTTTTTTGAGTTTTTTCTTATTTTTCTTGATATAGGTCAAGTTTCAGGCTGGAGAAGACAATAAAAAAGGATGTATCTTCATGCTAGACACATCCTTTTTCTCCCTTTTTTTTGAGCCTCTTGTCGGATTCGAACCAACGACCCCGAGATTACAAATCACGTGCTCTGGCCAACTGAGCTAAAGAGGCGGGTGGGCAAGCTGACTATATCGCGTCGCTACAACCTTCTACCTTTGCTGCGGTCAAGCCCTGGAGGATTCGAAAGGAGCTGACCGTATAGGACTTACCCGTTTTTGCGCTGCAAAGATAGTGCTTTTTGCTTGTTTGACCAAGAAAAAGGCAGTTTTTTATCTTATTTTTTATCCTTTTCCTCTCTTTTAGGGGGTATTGAGGGTGAAAAATCGTATTATCTTATGTTAATTGCACGGATATTTGCCCGAATTGTCGTACTTTTGCAAACGGTATATACCTATTTATAATAAATCGTTGCGTAGTGGGAGCAAATACTTCAACCAATCAGGTAGTGAATTGTGCCATGGTGTATGGTACGGCTATGGGGATTTTCTGGATTCTCAAGTTCATGTTGGTACCCTTTATCTTCAGTGTGCCTTTCACCTCATTGTGTTTCTTGGGGCTGACGGTGGCCGTACCCTTCTTGGGCTATTTCTTTGCCCGTCAGTACCGCAACCGCTATTGTCCCGATGGTTGTGTGGGGTTCATGCAGGCCTGGATGTTCTGTCTGCTGATGTATGCCTTTGCCGCTCTGTTGGCATCGGTGGCCCATTATGTCTTCTTCCAATATGTGGATGGTGGGGCTATGGTGGCCACTTACAGAGAGTTGCTGGACGAACTCCAGCGCACGGCTCCCGAGATGGAAGAGATGGTTAAGCAGTATCGCCAGGCAGCAGACCTGATAGCGGGTATGACCCCGATAGACCTGACGATACAGCTGATACTCAATAATGTCTTCTATGGGATGCTGTTGGCATTGCCTACGGCCTTCATCGTGTCGTTGAAGCGTCCCGCCCAGTACAATCAGTAAGATTCAGGCTTCACAATATAAAGTAAGTGTAATAGGATTGTCCATTGTAAATGGTAAATAGTAAATGAAATTATGGAAACGAAAGTAAAAGAGCAACAGATGAATGCCCCATTGGACATCTCGGTGGTGGTGCCTCTGTATAACGAAGATGAATCCCTGCCCGAACTCTATGCGTGGATCGAGCGTGTGATGAAGGCCAATGGGTTCAGTTTTGAAGTGATATTCGTGAACGACGGAAGTACCGACCGTTCGTGGGAAGTGATAGAGGAATTGCAGGCCCGTTCGCCCTACGTGAAGGGTATCAAGTTCCGCCGCAACTATGGAAAGTCGCCTGCCCTTTATTGTGGATTCGAACGTTCACTGGGACGCGTGGTCATCACTATGGATGCAGACTTGCAGGACAGTCCTGACGAGATACCCGAACTCTACCGCATGATTGTGGAGGATGGCTACGACCTCGTTTCGGGATGGAAGCAGAAACGGTACGACCCCCTGTCAAAGACTATCCCCACCAAACTCTTCAATGCTACGGCACGTAAGGTGTCAGGCATACATAATCTGCACGACTTCAATTGTGGATTGAAAGCCTACCGTAGCGAGGTGGTGAAGAACATCGAGGTGTATGGCGAGATGCACCGCTATATCCCCTACTTGGCCAAGAATGCCGGATTCAAGCGCATCGGCGAGAAGGTGGTGCATCATCAGGCACGCAAGTACGGAGTCACCAAGTTCGGCCTCGACCGTTTTGTCAATGGTTACCTCGACCTGCTCTCCCTCTGGTTCCTTTCCCGTTTTGGCGTGAAACCCATGCACATCTTCGGTCTCTTGGGGTCAGTCATGTTTCTGCTCGGCTTCATTGCCGTGTGTGTCGTTGGTGCCAACAAACTCTATGCCCTCTCTGTAGGCATTCCGGCTCCCTTGGTGACCGATTCCCCATATTTCTACCTCTCGTTGGTGGCCATGATACTGGGCACACAGCTCTTCCTTACCGGCTTTGTGGCCGAGCTTGTGAGCCGTAATTCTCCCGAACGAAACAAGTATCAAATAGAGAAAGAGATATGAAAAGTGCATCAGGACGTCTGCTGGTAGCCTCGGTGTGTGCCTTGGTGCTCTGCATGATGGCTTGTGAAAGCAACGATTGTATGCTCTCCAGCGAGTCATATTGCAGCATGGCTTTTGTGAACGGACAGGGCAAGGCGGTGAAACTCCAGGACACGCTGACGGTCTCTTCTACGGCAGATGTGGTCATCATCAACCGTAAGCTGGGAGCCACAGGCATGGATGTCCCCCTTTCCTACACGGCATTGGTGGACACTTTTTTCTTGCAATACAATTCTCGTTTGGCTGATACCCTGTGGGTGGAGCATCAGAACCTGCCTTATTTTTCCTCTATGGATTGTGGCACGGTGATGCATTACAAGTTGCAGGGAGTCAGAACGACGAACAACCTGATTGACTCCGTGCGGATTACAGATTCGGAAGTTACCAATATGTTGAAACATAATGTTAAGATTTATTTTACTGTTAACGATTAGCCTTTTGCTCCCTGTCACTCAGGCGATGGCGCAACAGAAGCGTCAGTATCAACGAACTACAGAGGCGCAACGGAGCAAGATTGCCGAATGGCTCGACCTGACGGACTCCATCCCTGTGTTTCAAGGAGTGAACCTGATGGTGGATGCTGTAGGCCCAGGATGGTATGCCTTTGGGGGGGACTTCCTCAGTACCGAGGTGGCATTGGAGGTGAATCTGCTCAACCGCTTCTTTCCTGTTGTAGAAGTGGGATACGGACAGACCGATGCCACGAACGAAGATTCAGAGTTGCACTACCAGACGTCCGCTCCCTATTTCCGTATAGGAGCCAACTATAATGTGCAATACAAGAAGAAGCGTCCGGGATACATCTATGCTGGTTTCCGCTTGGGATACACGTCGTTCGACTATGATGTGGATGGTCCTCCGATGGTGGACCCGGTGTGGGGAGGTGAGTTGCCTTTCCATCTGACGGACATTCAGAGCCGTGCTTTTTGGGGCGAATTGTTGGTGGGCGTACGTGCTCAGGTCTATCGGAATTTCCACATGGGGTGGAGCTTTCGCTACAAAGTCCGTTTCAATGTGAAGAACAGTCCCAATGCTTCGCCATGGTATATCCCCGGATTCGGAGCCAATGATAACAACAAGTTCGGTGTTACCTACGACCTTGTTTATCAGATACCTTGGGGAAAGTCGGGCAAGGCTCATTAGTCTGATGGGCCTAATGGGGCTGATAGGTCTAATGGGGCTGATGGGGCTGATTGATTCCAAAACTTCAAATAACCATCTTATAAATCGGAGAATATGTCTTCTTTAGAAATCTGGCTTTTAGCTTTAGCCTTGGCTATGGATACTTTCACCGTAGCCATCACCAGTGGCATCATCCAGCGTCGGTGGAGTGGGCGTACGGCTCTGTCCGTCTCCCTCTCTTTCGGATTGTTTCAGGGGCTGATGCCCGTCATTGGTTGGGTGTGTACGCGCTATCTGCATGGTGTGATAGAGTCGTTCGACCATTGGATAGCCTTTGGCTTGTTGGTATTCTTGGGAGGCCGTATGATTTATGAAGGATTGAAAGGGGAGGAGAGTACCCATCACTTTGACCCCTCAGACTTGAGGACCATCCTCTTGTTGGGCATAGCCGTCAGTATCGATGCCTTGGCCGTGGGAATCTCCTTCGCCTGTGTGGGCATCACCCATTGGGAGCAACTTTGCTTCCCTGTACTGATTATCACCCTGGTGTCGTGTGTCTTGGCACTGTTGGGATACATCTTGGGAATCGTTTTCGGCAAACGTCTTCATCTGCCGGCCGAGCCTTTGGGTGGATTGATACTGATAATCATCGGATGCAGGATACTGTATGAGCATCTGGTCGGGTAGAAATGCTCAAGGCCTCAAGTTAATAACTAACTCACTAACTCACCAACTCACCAACTCACTAAAATTATGACCGATAAAAGAAAGAAACTCCGTTGGCAATTGCCATTCCTCGCCCTGCTGATTGTGGGCACCGTCATTATCTTGAGCAAGCAGGACCGTTCGCCCTACCGTACCAATCAAGGCATGGTGTTTGGCACGGTGTATAAAATCACCTATCAGTATGCCGAAGACCTGCAACGTGACATTCAGGTCGAACTGGACAAGGTGAATGCCTCACTCTCGCCTTTCCAGAAGCAATCCATCATCAGCCGTATCAATGGGAATGACCCTACTGTAGTGCCTGACAGTATGTTCATGCATGTATTCCGCTTGGCCCGTACCATCTCAGCTGATACCCATGGGGCTTTCGACATTACCGTGGCACCCTTGGTCAACGCTTGGGGATTCGGTTTCAAAAATAGTCAGGGGGTAGATTCGCTGACCATTGACTCGCTCCGCCAATATGTTGGTATGTCAAATGTGCACTTCGATGGCGAGCAGATTATCAAGGCCGACTCTTGTGTGATGCTCGACTGTAGTGCCATAGCCAAGGGATACGGATGCGATGTGGTGGCAGCCCTGTTTGACGGGAAAGGAATCAAGAACTATATGGTGGAGATTGGAGGCGAAATCGTAGTCAAGGGCATCAACTCCAAGCGGAACCGTTGGAGCATTGGCATCAATAAACCTGTGGAAGATTCCTTGGCTCTCACCTCTGAGTTGCAGACCATTCTGCACGTGAGCAATATCGCTATGGCCACTTCGGGAAACTATCGGAACTATTACTATCGCGATGGCAAGAAAGTGGCTCACACCATCGATCCTCGCACAGGATATCCTGTTCAGCACTCCATCCTCTCAGCCACGGTCCTTGCACCTGATTGTGCTACAGCCGATGCCTATGCCACCTCCTTCATGGTGCTTGGCTTGGATTCTGCTATGGCTATCTGCAACCGTCATCCCGAGTTGCAAGGCTACTTTATCTATGCCGACGAGCAGGGCCAGTTCGCCACTTGCCATAGCGATGGCTTCGAAAAGTGGTTGAAGAAGTAAGTGAGGAAGTAATTCTGTCAGTGAAAATCCCGTATTCCCCTCCAATTTCTCTTTTGGATGGAAATACGGGATTCTTGCAGACAGCATATGCAATCTGGCATGTTGTCAGATGGATAGTTACCCGACTATCCCTCTATTGTCCCAACTGCTCCATCAGTTGCGAGATGTTGGCAGTGAACAGGCGGACTGAGATGGCCAACAGGATGATGCCGAAGAACTTGCGGAGCATGTAGATGCCGCCTTTGCCAAGCAGGCGTTCGATGCGGTCGGTCATGGTGAGTACGATATAGACCCACACCATGTTGAGAATGAGGGCGATGGTAATATTGATAGCTGCAAACTCGGCACGTAAGGAGAGTAGGGTGGTGAACGAGCCGGGACCGGCCAGTAGCGGGAACACCAGAGGTACAAGGGTTGCCTCCTTGATGGGGCCTTGGTTCTTGAATATCTCTATGTCCAAAATCATCTCCAGCGACATCAGGAAGATGATGAAAGCTCCGGCTACGGCGAACGAAGCGATATCTACCTGAAAAAGTTTGAGCAGGATTTCTCCGGCAAAGAAGAAGATTATCATCAGCAGAAATGAGAGGCTGGCTGCTGCAAAAGCGTTTATTTGACGACCGTTCTGCTTGATGTTGATGATGATGGGAATGGAGCCGATGATGTCTATCACGGCAAACAGCACGATGAAGGCGCTGAGGATTTCTTGGAAGTTGATGCTTGCGAACATAGTTTACTTTGGTTTTACGACACTGCAAATATATTCAATATTTATGCAACAAACAATTAAAAACAGTTGTTTGTTTAGGTAAAAACTAAAAAAAGATGAAAAAGCCCCCTCCCTTTAGGGGATGCTGTGGCTAAAATGCCTATATTTGTAAGGATAAAAAGTGTGGACTATGGATTTTACGATGTATGATACCTTGCTGCAGTTGCCTTTGTTCCAAGGTTTGGGCAAGAATGATATAACGGAGATATTGTCGAAGGTGAAGTTTCACTTCCAGAAGTACGAGCCCGGGGAGTATGTCTTCCGTCAGGGGGATGCATGTTCCGAAGTCGGTTTTCTGTTGGGAGGTACTTTGGTGGCTGAGACTTTTTCGCGCAGTCAGACCTATCAGTTCATTGAGGAACTTCCGGTACCTTCGGTCATTGAGTTGTATTCGCTCTTTGGAATCCGTCCCCTTTTTCATGCCTCTTATCGTGCCGTCACCGAGGTGAATATGCTGACCATAGACAAGGGGTATCTGTCAGAGATAGTGGGAGGATATGTACCTTGTAGCCTTAACTTCTCGAACATCATCTGCACTCGGGCGCAGTATCTCTATCAGCATATCTGGAGTGATGTGACGGGTGATTTGGACATCCGTTTCACCCAGTTCCTGATGCGGCGGAGTAGTCGTCCGGCAGGGCATAAACTGTTGCGGATAAAGATGGAAGACCTGGCGGTATTGCTGGATGACAGGCGCATCAATGTGTCGCGCATGTTGAATGCCCTTCAGGCTGAAGGGGTGATACATCTCCGTCGTAAGGAGATTGAGATTCCAGCCTTGGAGAAGTTACTGCAACGCCCTTTTAGTCGTTAACCATCGTTAATTACAGCGGGTTATGCATGTTCTTTTGTTAAAATTGCAGTCCGTTTCTCGGTAGATTATAGCTTTTGCTGTACATTTACACTCTTTAAGAGTCTGTTAGGGGAGAATCTTTGTCCTTGAGGCAGATTCTGAGTGTGTGATGTAACAACAGAATAAACATAAGTAAGAACGAATGAAAAAAAAGACAGTGGCCCTTGCGGCTCTATTAATCAGTGTGACAATGATGACACAATCTTGTAAGAATTCAACCGAACAGACCTCTAATCCCTTTTTGCAGGAGTACAGCACTCCGCATGGTACAGCACCTTTCCACTTGATTCAGGCAGCTCATTATGAGCCGGCCATGTTGAAAGGTATCGAAGCCGAGAATCAGGAGATTGAAGCCATTGTGAACAATCCCGAGGCTCCGACATTTTCCAATACCATTGTACCTTATGCCAACAGTGGTGCATTGTTGGGTAATGTGCTCAGTGTCTTCTACAACCTGATGGAAGCTGAGACGAACGACACTCTGCAGGAAATTGCTCAGAAGATGTCGCCCGTGTTGACCGAACACAGCAATAACATCAGTCTGAATCCCGAACTCTTCAAGCGTGTGAAAGCCGTTTATGACAATCAGAAGGACGACCCTGCTCTGACTGCCGAAGACTGCGAATTGCTGAAGAAAGTCTATGTGGGCTTTGTACGTAGTGGTGCCAATCTGTCAGAGGCTGACAAAGAACAGTATCGCACACTCAGCAAGGAATTGAGTGCCTTGCGTCTCACCTTTGCACAGAAAGCCTTGAAGGAGAACAATGCCTTTGAACTTCACATTACCGACTCGGCCCAGTTGGCCGGACTGCCTCCCACATCTGTGGATGCTGCAGCCGAGGTGGCCAAGGAGCGTGGCAAGGAGGGATGGGTGTTTACACTGGCAGCTCCCAGTTATTCGCCCTTTATGACCTATTGTCAGGATCGCGACTTGCGTCGCCAGATGTACATGGCCTACAACACCCAGTGCAGTAAGGGCGATTCATTGGATAACAAGGAGACGGTGAAGCGCATTGTCAATCTGCGCCGTCAGATGGCTGGCCTGTTGGGATACAACACTCATGCTGATTATGTGTTGGAGCAGCGCATGGCCGAGAACAGTGCCAATGTTTATCACCTCTTTGACCAATTGGTGGAGGCTTATATGCCTGTCGCCCGTAAGGAAATGGCCGAAGTGCAGGATTTTGCCCGTCAGACCGAAGGAAAGGCTTTCCAGTTGCAGGCTTGGGACTGGAGCTACTACAGCGACAAGTTGCGCAAGGCCAAGTATGACATGGATGCCGAACTGTTACGTCCCTATTTTGAGTTGGGCAAGGTGCAGGAGGGTGTCTTCGGATTGGCTACCCGCCTCTATGGCATCACTTTCAAGGAGAACAAGGAGATTCCCGTATATCACCCCGATGTGAAGGCTTACGAGGTGCTGGATGAGGACGGTTCGTTCTTGGCTGTGCTCTATACCGACTATCACCCCCGTGCCAGCAAGCAGAGCGGTGCATGGATGACAGCATACAAGGACCAGTGGAAGGAAGAGGACGGAACCAATAGCCGTCCCCACGTATCCATCACCATGAACTTCACCAAACCGACAGCCGAACGTCCGGCACTGTTGACCATGAGCGAGGTAGAGACCTTCCTGCATGAGTTCGGACATGCCATTCACGGATTGATGGCAAACACCAAGTACCGTGCCATGAGCGGAACCAGTGTCTATCGCGACTTTGTGGAACTACCTTCGCAGATTATGGAGAACTGGGCGGGAGAGAAGGAGTTCCTTCACACCTTTGCCCGCCACTATCAGACGGGCGAACTCATCCCCGACGAACTGGTGGAGCGTTTGAAGGCTGCTCAGAACTTCAATGTGGCCAACGGTTGCATCGGACAGGTACGCTACGGTATGCTTGACATGGCCTGGTACACCCAGACGGAGGACTTCGACGGCGACGTGGAGAAGTTCGAGAAAGCCGTGTGGGCCAAGCTGCAAGTGCTTCCTGCCGTGCAGGGGACATGCATGAGTGTTATGTTCTCCCACATCATGGATGGTGGATATTCGGCCGGTTACTACGGTTACAAGTGGGCCGAGGTGCTGGATGCCGATGCCTTCTCTGTGTTCAAGGAGCGTGGTCTCTTCAGTCGCGAAGCTGGTGAGGAGTTCCGTCGCAAACTGTTGGAGAAGGGTGGAACCGTACATCCCATGACTCTCTACAAGGACTTCCGCGGCCAGGAGCCTACCATCGAAGCACTGCTCCGTCGCAACGGCATTGTGCCCGAGAAGAAGATTAAAGAACGTATTGACTGACAATTTCTCTCCTATGACTTCATCCCTTATCCGAAAGATACTCTTTCCTCTTTTTGTTGTATGCATCGGCCTTATGGCCGGTGCCTGCAACGAAGAGGACGACATTTCCATCTTCGTGGGCCGTACCTGGAAGGTGAGCAACTTCTTCGGTCCTGCCGGAGCAGTTTATACCAAGACTGAAGATCTGGATGTATTGACCAAAGCGAACTGCTTCTACATCAAGTTCGAAAGTTCCACAACCTTCACCGGCCGTACCCTCAACAAGGCTTTCAGCGGGACGTGGAGTGTCGATCTCAAGACACGTCGCATCTCCTTGCGTTTCAATAATGCAGTCAGTCCCACTGATGCCATCAGCAAGCAGATGGTCAAGTCTGTGATGGAAACAGTCTCTTACCGGGGCGACTATAAATACCTCAATCTGGTGGACAAGGATGGAGCATACATCCTGTTCCATCCCTATAAGAACGAATCCGAATAAGAACGAATCCTAGCAAATGAGCAACATCGACAAGAAACAATTGGAACTCGACCGGCGTTATATCCGCATGGCGGGCATTTGGGCCGAGAACTCCTATTGCCAGCGGCGCAAGGTGGGCTGTCTGGTGGTGAAGGGGAACATGATTATCTCCGACGGTTACAACGGTACCCCCTCGGGCTTTGAGAATGTGTGTGAGGACGAGAACAACGTGACCAAGCCTTACGTGCTTCATGCCGAGGCCAATGCCATTACCAAGATAGCCCGTTCGGGCAACAGCAGTGAAGGGGCCACCATGTACGTCACTGCCTCGCCCTGCATCGAGTGTGCCAAACTCATCATCCAGTCCGGCATCCGACGCGTGGTCTATTCAGAGAAGTACCGCCTGGAAGACGGCATCCGTCTGCTTGAGCGTGCTGGCATCGAGGTTTGCTATTTGGAGGCAGCCCCCATTCCTGTCAAGGAGTAGATACAATCAAGAGGAGTGTAGATATAAGATATTCCCAATCCCTCTCATAGGGACAGATATAAGAATAAACTAATGAAAGGACATTCCACTTCCCTCCCTTGTGGAGGAGTAAGGGGAAGGGTCTGATGAAGAAACAAGACAATGAAATCCCGTAACGTAGCCCTTATCATCATAGCCAGTGTGGTCACTGGCATAGCCGTAGGAACCTTCTTTACCCGCAGGTTGCTGACTCCCTATCTGAATGTCATCAATGTCTCCACCAACAAGGTGGGCGACTTGCTCCATATTGTCGATGAGATGTACGTCGATTCCGTCAATGTGGACGATATGGTAGAGCAGGTGATGCCGCAGGTGTTGAAGGAGCTCGACCCCCACTCGATGTATATCCCAGCCAAGGACCTGGAGGATACCAATGCCGAGTTGAAGGGCAGTTTCAGCGGCATCGGTGTGCAGTTCACCATCCAGTCCGACACGGTGCACATCAACAGTGTCATCAAGGGAGGACCCTCCGAGAAGGTGGGCCTGATGGCCGGCGACCGCATCATCTCTGTTGATGACTCGGCCTATGTGGGCAAGGTGGTCACCAACGAGGAGACCATGCGTCGTCTCAAGGGCCCCAAGGGCACACAGGTGAAGCTCGGTATCCATCGTCAGGGGGAGAAACAGCCCCTCAGTTTCACCATCATCCGTGGTGACATTCCCATCAAGAGTGTGGATGCGGCATACATGATTACCCCCACATTGGGATATGTGCGTATCAATAAGTTTGGCGAGACCACTTACCCCGAGTTGCTCATCGCCTTGGCTTCCTTCGGCCAGCACGACTGCCAGGGAATCATCGTTGATTTGCGTGGGAACACGGGTGGCTACATGGCCGCAGCCATCCAGATGGTGAACGAGTTCCTTCCCAAGAACCGTCTGATTGTCTATACCGAGGGACGCAACAGTCCGCGCGAGGAGTACCGTTCCAATGGCCGTGGCAATGTGCAGCAGATGCCCATCATTGTGCTGGTGGACGAGATTTCGGCCAGTGCTAGCGAAATCTTTGCCGGAGCCATACAGGACAACGACCGGGGTACCATCATTGGCCGTCGCACCTTCGGTAAGGGACTGGTGCAACAACCCTTCGAGTTCCGCGATGGTTCGGCCATGCGACTCACCGTTGCCCGTTATTACACACCGGCCGGACGATGCATACAGAAGCCCTACACCAAGGGTAAGGACAAGGAGTATGACATGGACCTCGTGACTCGCTATGAGCACGGTGAGTTCTTCTCGCAGGACAGCATTCATCAGGATGAGACTTCCATCTTCCGCACGTCCATCGGCCGTCCCGTCTATGGAGGTGGAGGCATCATGCCCGACATCTTTGTGCCGCAGGACACCAGTGACTATACCTCTTATTATAAGATGGCGGCCATGCGCGGACTGTTAGTGAAGTTTGCTTTCGACTATACTGACCATAACCGTCCTCGGATGATAGACTTCACCGATGCCCAGACACTGGAGAAGTACCTCAAGCGTCAAGGATTGCTCGAACAGTTTGCCCGCTATGCCAACGAGCGTGGGCTGAAGCGCCGCAACAACATGCTCTACCGTTCGCGTGCTCTCTTCGAAGAGTCACTCTACGGCAATATCATCTACAACATGCTGGGCATGGAGGAATATCTCAAGTACCTCAATGCCACCGACCCTGCTGTGCTCCGTGCCATCGATGTGCTGGAACGGGGGGAGAGTGTGCCGAAGAAACCTGAAAATCCAGTTTAATCTCTTTTATTTGAAGTTCTTGAATCGTAAAAGCAAAGACAAATGGAACAGTTATTGCAACATATAAAGGACTATGTCAGATTCATGGCACTAGCGTTCTTGACACTTGGTATTGGTGCATGTGATTCTATACCTGATAATGAAAGTAGTAAAGAAGAAGTTTGTGATGTGCAATTCACTTACAAATATAACATGGAGAGTGTGGATGCTTTCCATAATCAGGTAAGTGCAGTCACTCTTTATATCTTTGATGCAGATAGTACAGTGGTGCACCAATGGAGCGAGTCTGGTGAGGCATTAGCAGACCCAGACTATCGTATGCATATCCCCTTTGATTTAACGAACCATCATCTTATAGCTTGGGCACATACAGAAGGATGTAATACCACCCAAATAGTCCAACTGAATACAGGAAGTCACATGAAAGATTTGACTTGTCGCATAGGTGGGCGCACTGTAAAACCTGATGGAAGTACTGAGGTGTGCGAGATAGGACCTGTCTTTCACGGCAAAGTGGATAACCCAATAGTTGTGAAGAGCAACAGCGGTGTTCCCACCATCACTATGCCTATGACGAAGAATACTAACACACTGGTGGTCAATCTGAGTAATACGAGTACCAATCCTTTGAGGGCAGATAACTTCAACTTCACAGTCATCGATGACAATGGACTGATGGCATATGACAACACACTCCTTCCCGATACAGAACTTACCTATGTACCTCACACAAAGTGTGAGGAAAGTGTGGTGCTCACATCTGTAGAATCTCGTGCCACCAAATTGCAAAACGTTGTCACTGCCGAATTTACCCTTGGCCGACTGATGGCAAATAATAATCCACGCCTTACTGTAACCAATCGAACAACGGGTAAAGTTGTGTTCAGTATTCCTTTTGTAGATTACCTCAAACTCATGATGAGCCAACACGCAATCGGCAATATGAGCGATCAGGAATACCTCGACCATGAAGATTCCTACAATTTCACCTTCTTCCTTGATGAAGATGGTAATTGGTTAGATGCTAGTATCCTTATTAATGGTTGGCGTGTTGTCTTAGATATTGACCTATGACTCCCAAGCGCATTCTCCGCCAGTCCATCCGAACCATAAAGGCTTCCTACTCCCGTGCGGAGTTGGAAGTCCTTTCTGTATCTGTGCTCCAGCGGTTGGAGCAGCACCCTTTGTTTGTGGAGGCTCGCACTGTTCTGCTCTACCACTCTCTGCCCGATGAGGTCAGCACCCATGCTTTCATCGACCGTTGGTGTGGACAGAAGGAAATCATCCTGCCTACCGTCGTGGGCGATGATCTTGAACTGCACCGCTACACCGGTCCCCACTGTCTCACCCTTGGCAGTTACGGCATTCTGGAACCTTCGGGTGAACTCTTCACTGACTTCGATCGCATCACCTTGGCCGTCATTCCCGGTATGGCTTTCGACCAGCAGGGCAACCGCTTGGGGCGTGGCAAAGGCTACTATGACCGTCTGCTTCCCCGTCTCTCCCGTGCCTACAAACTTGGCCTCTGTTTCCCCTTCCAACTCCTCACTGAAGAGATTCCTCACGAGCCGCATGACTGCCGGATGGATGAGGTGATGGGTACTTTACTTTAAAAATATTGCAGGAAACGACGTTTATTGAGAATATAATTATTATATTTGCAATAAAATTGCAAACTGTTGGTCTTTATGCAAGAGAATGTACTGCTAAATCCCTTTGTGGTAGGTAAATACGTTTCGGAGAGATACTTCTGCGATCGTAAGGAGGAAACGGATTTTTTGGTGAAACAAATTGAGAACGGTCGCAATGTCGCACTGATCTCACCGCGTCGTTTGGGTAAAACCGGGCTTATTCGCCATTGTTTTAGCCAAGAACGTATTCACACAGATTTTTACACGTTCTTTATAGACATTTATGCCACCACCTCAATGACGGAGTTCGTCTATTTGTTGGGGAAAGCAATTTATGAAGAGCTGAAACCGCGTAAGACGGTGTGGGCTGAGCGCTTTTTTCAGGCTATTGCGTCGTTGCGTGTGGGATTCAAGTTGGATGCCATTACAGGAGAACCTGCTTTTGACATTGGTTTGGGGGATATACAGATGCCTTTGAACACGCTGGATGAAATCTTTGCCTATTTGGAGGCTGCTGACAAGCCATGCGTTGTGGCG
>JAFXDL010000146.1 GCA_017516265.1 Bacteroidaceae bacterium | reverse complement strand
CCCATCAGCCGCACAGAACTGGAGAAGCAACTGAAAGCTGAAGCCAAAGCCGAACGGGAAAAGAACAAGCCACCCAAGGTGGATACCAAAGAACAGACCTACCTATTATACCAGGAAGGGAAAAGCATCGACGAGATTGCCACCCTGCGAATGCTCAGCCGCACCACCATCGAAGGACACCTGGCCCACTACATATCCCTGGGCAAACTGCCACTCAGCGAGTTTGTCTCGGGAGAGAAGGTCCGCCGCATCCGCGCCCTTCTGCCTGCCACCTCTCTGACGGAGGTGAAGGAGAAATTGGGCGACGACATTTCGTATGGAGAAATAAAGATGGTAATGGCAGCCTTTAATTCTTAACTTTTAATTTTTAACTTTTAATTTTATCCACCTTGCATCCATTAGATAAATTCCACTACTGCCCCGTGTGCGGATCGGCCCACTTCGGGGAGAACAACGAGAAGTCGAAACACTGTGCGCAGTGCGGCTTCACCTATTACTTCAATCCCAGCGCGGCCACCGTGGCTTTCATCTTGAACAGCCGGGATGAACTGTTGGTTTGCCGCCGCGCCAAAGATCCAGGAAAGGGAACACTAGACCTTCCCGGCGGATTCATCGACATGTACGAAACGGGCGAAGAGGGCGTCAGTCGCGAAGTGATGGAAGAGACCGGCCTCACCGTCACCCGTACGCAATACCTCTTTTCACTGCCAAACACCTACCTCTATTCCGGCTTCCTGGTGCATACGCTTGACCAGTTCTTCCTCTGCTCCGTGGAGGACGACACGGAATTGGCAGCTCTCGATGATGTGGCCGAAAGTTGGTGGATACCGCTTGCAGAAGTCAACCCGGCCCTCTTCGGGCTTGACTCTGTACGACAAGGAGTTGAACGATTCTTGAAGAAGTTCTTGAACCTTGAACTTTAAACTTTAAACCAAGTATATGAACAGAGACACAATAGACTTTGAAAACGGACGGGTGAGCACGCTGTTCCGCCGCATACTGATACCGACTCTGCTGGGGTCGCTGGCCATCTCGGCTGTGACAGCCATCGACGGCATCTTCATCGGCCACGGTGTGGGAGCCGACGGTGTGGCAGCGGTGAACATCGTAGTGCCCGTGTATCAGATAATGTCCGGTCTGGGTCTGATGGTGGGTGCCGGTTGCTCCGTGGTGAGCAGCATCCATGTGGGACGGCACAAGCTGAAGGCAGCCCGCATGAACGTGACACAAGCCCTGGTGGGCACATCGTTGCTGTGCGCACTCATCAGCCTGCTCATCTGGCTATGGCCTACGGAGACAGCCCGCCTGCTCGGTTCGTCGGAAAGTCTGTTGTCACAGGTTCGCGACTACCTGCTGTGGATAGTCCCCTGCTTCGTCTTCCAGATGTGGAGTTTCATCGGCCTGTTCATCATCCGTCTGGACGGGGCGCCCAAGGTGGCCATGTGGTGCAACGTCATCCCCTGTGTGCTGAATGCCGTGCTCGACTGGATCTTCATCTTCCCCCTTGGTATGGGAGTGAAGGGAGCGGCCATCGCTACGGGACTCAGCATAGCCGTGGGCGGCATCATGGCCTTGGGTTATCTGCTGTTCTTCGCCCACAGTCTGCATCCGGCACGAGTGAAGTGGAGCCGCAAGAGTCTGCGGTTGAGTCTGCGCAATATCGGCTACCAGTGCCGCATCGGTTCGGCCTCGTTGTTAGGCGAGATGACACTGGCCGTACTTACCTTCGTGGGGAACCTCACCTTCATGCACTACCTGGGCGACGAGGGTGTGGGAGCTTTCGGTATCGCCTGCTACTACTCACCCTTCTTCTTTATGATAGGAAATGCCGTGGCACAGTCGGCCCAGCCCATCATCAGCTACGACTTCGGCACCGGGCGCTCCCACCGCATCCGTCAGGCCCTGCGGCTCATGCTCGCCACCTCGGCAGGCTTCGCCGTGGCAGTCATCCTGGGCTTCATTCTCTTCCCCCGCCCGCTCACAGCCTTATTCGTTGACCCACATAGTCAAGCCGGTCTGTTGGCTATTGAGGGATTCCCCTACTTTGCCACCGGCATCCTGTTCTATATCCTCAACATCGCCCTAACGGGATACTACCAGAGTCTGGAGAACATGCGCCGTGCCACACTCATCGTCCTGCTGCGCACCATACTCCTCATCCCCTGTTTCCTCCTGCTCCCCTTGTGGTTGGGTGTACCCGGCATTTGGCTTGCCATGCCTGCTGCGGAGATGCTGACACTGGGGGTTATCTTTGTAGGAAAATCAATCAACAAATCAAAAAAAAGCATATAGTTTAACAAATGTACACATCTTTAGTTTGGAAAAACGGATAACACTTCCTATCTTTGCAGGCAAGATGGAATGAACCATCAACAACCATTTAAAATTAGAAGAATATGATAAGCAAGAAATTACATGATGCGATTAACGCACAAATCAATGCCGAGCTGTGGTCGGCCTACCTCTATCTGGCTATGTCTATGGACGCTGAGACCAAAGGATATAAGGGAGTTGCAAACTGGTTCTACGTTCAATTCCAAGAGGAGCAAGACCATGCCCGCATCTTCATGAACTACCTGAACAGCGTGGATGCCAAGGTGACTTTGTTGCCCATCGACGAGGTGCCCGCTACGTGGGACAGCGTGTTGGCCATGTTCAAGCAGACATTGGAGCACGAGAAGAAGGTGACTTCCCTCATCAACAACTTGGCCGCCATTGCCAACGAAGACCGCGACTTTGCCTCTATCAACCGTCTCGTATGGTTCATCGACGAGCAGGTGGAAGAAGAGGAAAATGCACGCGACATGATTACCGCCGTAGAGGCTGTGGAGGACAACAAGTACGGCATGTACATGCTCGACAAGGAGTTGGCAGCACGCACTTATACGACACCTTCACCGTTGGCAACTGCGGCTGAATAACAAATGAAGAGTGAAAAACGAAGAGTGAAAACTGCGAAGCAGATGAGAGCTTAGCAGTCTTCACTCTTCACTCTCCACTCTTCACTCTTTATTTATCCATGTCAGAATCCGAGATTTTCCTTTCACACAACATCCGTCCAACAGCGGTACGCCAATTGGTGTGGCGTGAAATCCAGCACATCGACCATGCATTCTCACTGGCCGATGTAGAGGATTTGTTGCCTACGGTGGATCGCAGCAGCATCTTCCGCACGCTCACCCTTTTTGAAGAGCACGACCTGCTGCACGGATTCGAGGACGGCAGCGGACACCGCAAATACTGCCTCTGCATGGATCACGATGAACACGGCAATCACCACCATTGCCACCATGTGCACGCCTTCTGCACCGTATGTCACCGTACCTTCTGCCTGAAGGAAGAGCATATCCCCACTGTACAACTCCCTGACGGATTCACCCTGCACCGCATCAACTACGTAGTGCAAGGTGTGTGTGGAGAGTGCGGGAAAAACAAGAGATAACACCATACTATGGCCATCAAATACACTCGGGGCGAAGAGCGCACCAACTATCTTTCTCATGCCGGCGGCATCCTGCTGGGCATCATCATCGGTGTATGCTTCCTGATATATTGTTACCGCCACGGAGATGTGTGGATGCAGTGGGGCGTCTGGCTCTATTTGGGTGGAATGTTGGGGTCATACATTGCCTCTACCGCTTATCATGCCTGCCCGGCCACCAGCCGATGGAAGGAACGCTTGCGCAAGTGGGACCACGCTGCCATCTATTGGCACATTGCCGGAAGCTACTCGCCCATCACCCTCGTGGCTTTGCGCGAACAGGGATATTGGGGATGGACTCTCTTCTCCTTCGTATGGCTGTGCGCCATCGTGGGTACGGTGATGAGTTTCCGCCGGCTGAAGCAGCACAGCAATCTCGAAACCATTTGCTACGTTCTGATGGGGCTGGTCGTCCTTGTAGCCTTCAAACCACTGATGGATGCCGTCAGCCCCCATGCTGTCGGGTGGATTATCGGCGAAGGAGCTTGTTACGTCACCGGTGCTATCTTCTACTCCTTCAACAAGCGGCGCTACATGCACTCCGTCTTCCACTTCTTCGTGCTTGCCGGCTCAGTGTGCCACATTTTGGCCGTATGGGACATATTGAAGGATTATATTTGAGAGCTGATTTCCTTTTTCTATTTATTTTCATTCAATTTCCGTTTCACCACAGCAGGACAACCGGCGGCAAGGGAGTCGTCAGGGATGTCGCGTGTCACCACACTGCCGGCGGCAATGATGCAGCGGTTGCCGATGGTGACACCAGGACAGACAGTGACGTTGCCTCCCAGCCATGTGTCTTCACCGATGGTGATGGGGTAGGCTGTCTCTTTCGGCTCGCGCCGTTCCACAGGGTCAACGGGATGGTTGGGAGTGTAGACACTGCAGTTAGGACCTATCTTGGTATGTTTGCCGATTCGGATATATCCACCGTCAAGCATCACGGCGTTGTAGTTGATGAACACCTCCTCGTCCAACACGATGCCGTGCCCATGGTCGCAATGGAAAGGCGGGCAGATGGCCGCCGTCGCAGGGAAATCAGGAATGAGTTCATTCATCAACGGCCGGTATTCCGGGTCACTGATAGTCAACGTACGCAAGCGGGCACAAAGGGCCTGTGCACGCACAATGCTACCCTCCACTTCTGGGTCAGCGAAGCAATACAGTTCCTGGCTCCGCATTTTTTCTAATTCAGTTTTCATATACTATCTTGATTCTTACGTCAGGCGGATATACAAATCTCGCCCATCTAATGTGCAAAAGTAGGAAAAAATCATAGAACAAAGTCAGTTCTGCCTAGAAGTTTTCCCTTTCTTGTGCTCATATTCTCCTAAACAAGCATAAAACTTCAACAAAACTAGGCTGTAGTTGAGAAATTTATTGTAGATTTGTAGCATTTTTAAAACAAGACAAATATGAACAAGCATTTTATCCTATTATCAGCATTGTTAGGCAGCCTTTCGGTGGGGGCACAAGCACAACGTCCGGCATGGACTGCCAACGAGCTATATACCGAAGGAAAGCAACTGTACCTGCACAGTAACTATGCAGCAGCTTGGCAGACCTTGGACGAGTTTCTGAAACAACCAATCACAGAGGGCACTCAACCGGATCTGATTGTGGAAGCTGAATATATGAAAGTATGTGCAGCCTATTACTTGAAAAACGACAATCGGCTGAAACTGATAGATGATTATCTGGCACAATACCCCCAGACAGCCCACGCCATGCGACTGAATGTACTGGCAGGAAACGTCCTGTATGAAAACGAGGAATACAGTGCGGCACTCGAACGTTACAACCAATGCGACCTGGCTGAACTTGGCGAAGCTGAGCGCAACGAAGCTACGCTGTACAAAGCTGTCAGTCTGCTGAAAACGGGTGATGAGCAAGAGGCCTACACCCTGCTGACTGTGGTGGAACTATGCAGCAGCAAATACCACGAAGATGCCCTGTTCTACAAAGGATACATAGACTATACACGCAAACAGTATGACAAGGCACTGGCACTTCTGAAACCGCTGGCCGAGAACTCCAACTACGAGAAGGATGTCCCCTACTACATAGCCGACATCCAGCTGTTGCAAGGCAACTATCAGGAAGCAGAAACGACTGCCGAGAATTATCTGCGCAAATATCCCAACGAGGACAACCGCATGGAGATGAAACGCATTGCCGGAGAGGCTGCCTACGGAAAAGAACAATACACCCAAGCGGCAACCCTGCTGAG
Source organism: Bacteroidaceae bacterium (assembly GCA_017516265.1). Lineage (GTDB taxonomy): Bacteria > Bacteroidota > Bacteroidia > Bacteroidales > Bacteroidaceae > Phocaeicola_A. Next base: position 15,853 of record JAFXDL010000146.1, on the reverse strand, counting down.
CGAATATGTACGACGGACAGAGAATCCTGGCCGGAAAGCCCTGTACAAACTGGGTATGAGCCAAATACATCAAGGAGTATGTTCACAAGCGGCATTGCACCTGACCCGGGTGGCCAGCGAACCCGACGAACTGGCCCAGAATGCCTATCTGCATAGTGGATTGGCCTACGTGCAACTGCGCGACATGGTGAAAGCTCGAATGGCCTTTGAACAGGCGGCTACCATGGATTTCAACAAGAGTCTGAAAGAACAGGCTCTCTACAACTATGCCCTGTGCATCCACGAAACAGCCTACACAGGTTTCGGAGAATCAGTCACAGTATTCGAACGCTTCTTGAACGAATTTCCCAACTCACCATACACTGACAAGGTGAACGACTATCTGGTGGATGTTTACATGAACACCAAGAGCTACAAAACCGCATTGGCCTCCATCAGAAAAATCAAGCAACCAGGAACACGCATTCTGGAAGCCCGACAAAAAATCAATTACCGCCTGGGTACCGAGGCTCTGACCAACGCCAACTATCAAGAAGCCTTGGAATACTTCAACCAATCGGCTACAGACGGAAGATACAACAGACAGACGCTAGCCGATACCTACTTCTGGCGAGGTGAAACACGCTACCGCTTGGAAAACTACGGAGGAGCGGAGACTGACTATCTGCAATACCTGGCCACGGCACCCACTGAACCTGAACAGAGAGGCATGGCCTACTACAACTTGGGATACACGGCTTTCCAACGGAAGAATTACTCCAAAGCACGCGAATACTTCGACAGATTCATTACCGAGTTCGGCGATGCTGCCACACCGCAAACTTTAGCCGACGCTTGGAACAGAACGGCAGACTGCCACTTCTATGCCCGCAACTTCAAGGCTGCCACCAAGGCTTATGCCCAAGCTGCCGACACAGACTCCGGACAAGGAGACTATGCACTGTACCAACAAGCTTTCGTTCAAGGCCTCCAGCGGGACTATACGGGAAAGGTATCGTCACTGAACAGAATGATTTCCCAATTCCCACAATCAACATACGTGGATGATGCCCTCTATGAACGGGGAAGAGCTTATGTACAGATGGAGAAAAACGAACAGGCCATAGCCTCGTTCAAGGAACTGACAGAGAAATACCCCGAAAGTGCACTGGCACGCAAGGCCATGAGCGAAACGGGTATGCTCTACTATCAGGATGACAAGTACAATGATGCCATCGCAGCCTACAAACAGGTGATAGAGACATACCCCGGAAGCGAAGAGGCCAAGATGGCAGGTCGGGACTTGAAGAACATCTACGTCGATCTGGGACAAGTGGATGACTACGCAGCCTATGCAGCCACACAAAAAGGAAGCATCCGCTTCAACACCAACGAGCGCGACTCGCTCAACTACTTGGCAGCCGAAAAGGCCTACATGCGGGGAGACAGAGAAAAAGCAGAGAAAAGCCTGAACGACTATCTGCAGAATTTCCCGGACGGAGCCTATCGTCTGGAAGCACACTATTATTTGGGTGTCTCAGCCTACGAAAAGAAAGAAGCACAAACAGCCCTTGCACACTTTGACAAAGTTCTGGAATATCCTGCCGGAAGATTCTCAGAAGAGGCCATGACCATGGCTGCTGAACTGGCCTTCGATTCCAAGGACTATGCCCGTGCACTGACTCTGTACAAACTGTTGCGCGGAAAGACCACATCAGCCGAACGAATCCTGCTGGCACGTACCGGCATCCTCCGCTCGGCGCACGAAGTGGCCGACTACAACGAAGTGATGGCCGCAGCCAATGAACTGCTGGACGATGACAAGACAGCTCCAGAACTGGCCATCGAAGCACGCTACTGCCGTAGCAAAGCTGCCGCCAAATTGGACCGGTGGGATATTGCAGCCAAGGACCTGGAACTGTTGGCCAAAGACACCCGGTCCATCTATGGGGCTGAAGCCAAATTCCGACTGGCCGAAATGTACTATGCCGACAAGAAATATGGTGAAGCAGAGGTTGTTCTGCTAGACTACATCGAGGTGAGCACACCACACACCTACTGGTTGGCACGCAGCTTCGTGTTGTTGGCTGATGTGTATATGCAGACCAACCGCGAAATAGAAGCCAAACAATACCTTCTTTCACTCCAACAAAACTATACCGAAGATGATGACATTGCCATCATGATAGAGGAAAGACTCTCGAATATTAAAAACTAAAAGTAAGAAAACGCATGAAGAAGAGATATATCCTGCTAGCAGCCCTGTTGGGAACAAGCTTTTTACAGACACAAGCACAGTTGGACCGTACGGTGGTGGTAGAGAACATCTATAACCCCGACATCATGAATGCCAACAAGATAAACGTGTTGCCCACACCTGAAGAGCCACAAACGAATCAGGCAGAAATAGAATATGCCACAGCCCTACGCCCGGTCAATGAATTTGATTTCTGCCCAATGGCCAATTGGGGGACAACGCCCGAACAAGAGGCGGCCAAACGCGGTTATCTGCGGGCTGGTTACGGAACAGGCGGTAATGTGGATGCACGCCTCCATTACCTGTTCGATCTCAGCAAGAACGACAAGCTGAACGCTTCGTTCAGCCTGCACGGAATGAACGGAACAATAGACCTCCCCAGCGATGCTTCCATCAAGGAATGGGACGCCCGCTCTTACCGCACACGCGGAAGACTTGACTGGCTCCACCGTTTTAAGAAACTGAACTTCGGCATTTCCGCTGAAGGAGAATCACAGGTGTTCAACTACATCAGATACTCCAATCTGGGCAACAATCACCAGCACAACACGCTGGGAAGTCTGCAAGCCACCATCAGCAGCAACGACCACACAGCCCGCATCCGCTTCAAAGCTGGGACAGGGGTTCTCTACGGCTCACAAAAGTATGCCTACGGATATTGGGACGACAAGAGCGAACGTTACTCCGAAACCATCATACGGACAAACGGTTTGGTAACTGGTGACATCAACGAAACCAGCAACATCAACATCGCTGCACAGATGGACAATGTATTCATCTACTCAAAGGGAAAAGGTCGGGACGTAAGCTATACTTCCCTCCAACTGAATCCGCATTACCAGGCTACAGGGGAGAAATGGAAAGCACGCATCGGTGCGCACATCGACCCTCTTTTGGGAAATGGTCATGCCACATGCAAATTTGCACCAGACCTGTACGGAGAGTACAGTCTGACAAAGGATTACCTCGTCTATGCAGAGGTTGGCGGCGGCCGCCAAATCAATGACTTCCGCAGAATCAACCAGTTCAATCCTTACAGTACCCCTTACCGATACAAGTTCAACAACTACCCCAGCAACCCGGGCTATTACGCCAGGACTGACACTTACACCCCCATCAACGGACAATTGGGAGTCAAGGCACATCCTGTCAAAGACCTGAATCTGAGAATTTTCGGAGGATACCGCATAAGTGACAACGAACTGTTCTGCAGCCAATACCCCACCAGCATCAGTGCCAGCCACGTCACTCACGCCTGTCTGATGCAAGGCGATGCTACAGCCATCTATGCCGGAGCTACCATCCAATACACCTGGAAAGACATCTTCACCACACAGGCTGAGTTGGAATGGAACAAGTGGGACAGCGACATACTGGACAAGTACCCGACGCTACACCCCGAAATGTCCCTGCATTGGAATGCCAGCCTGCAACCCGTCAAGAATCTGCGCATCGGATTGGACTACAAGTTCGAACAACGGTGCAAGACAGTCCAAGGAGAACGTCCCGATGCGATGAACAATCTGGGAGCAACCGTCAGCTACCAGTTCCTCCCATGGCTTACGGCCTATGTTCAAGGAGACAACTTGCTCAATCAGAAGTATTACCAATACATCCTCTATCCCGCCCAAGGCTTCAACGCCCTGATAGGTGTGGCCATGGAGTTCTGAATTGGCATCAAGAAAAGACATCCTCTTGTATAAGAAATAAATCTATCACGTGTCCGGGGAAATTCTTTCAGCTGATAGAATATATTTTGTCAGCTGAAAGAAATTCTCCGGACACGTGTCAAAATTCGGTGGGACACACGATGATTGTCCGATAAGCACCGATAACTTTCATGCATGACAATCCCCGCACCTCCCTGGGAATCTTCCAAGAGTGGTGCGGGGATTGTTGTTTGCAGAGTTACCACACGCACTTGGTCTGCTAGACATCTTCCTTCCATTCCTCGAACTCCAGCGTCAGTTGTTCCCACGTGACGGATCTTGTGTCCTCTTCCTGTTCACGGGGATTGGAGACGGACAAACCGAGTAGGCGGATGGGGTGATTCTCATATTCCACTTCGGCCAAGAGTCGTTTGGCCAGAGGGAGAATGACATCCAATGTAGTAAGTTTGCAGGGTTGGGTGATGCTGCGCGTGATTTGTGTGAAGTCGTGAAACTTCACTTTCAGTGTGAGGGTGTTTCCTTGAAAGTCTTTAGCCGAAAGGCGGTTGATAAGTTCTTGGGCAGTATGATAAAGTTCGATAACGACAGATGAACGGTTGCTGATGTCATGCTCCAAGGTGCGTTCGCATCCGATGGACTTGCGCACACGTACGGCCTCCACAGGACGGAGGTCGATACCGCGGGAGAAGTTGTAGTAGAGCGCACCGGCCTTACCGAACTCGCGCGTCAATCCATCCAACGACCAGGCACGCAGGTGTGCCCCATCGTGAATGCCCAATGCATGCATCCGTTTGGCAGTGACGGGACCTACTCCCCAAAAACTCTCAATAGGCAGTCGGGCGATGAAGTCCAGTGCCTGGTCGGGATGAATGGTACACAAGCCATTGGGCTTGCGATAGTCAGAAGCCACCTTGGCCAGAAACTTGTTGTACGACACACCAGCCGAAGCCACCAGTCCCAAGTCTGTCCGGATTTGCTGTTTGATGTCGCGGGCAATATCCACTGCCAGCGGAATGTTCTTCTTGTTCTCCGTCACATCCAAGAAAGCCTCATCAAGCGACAAGGGTTCAATGATATCCGTATGTTCACGAAAGATTTCATGAATCTGCCCCGACACCTCTTTATAGACCTCCATACGACCGGGGATAAAGATGAGTTCAGGGCACAGGCGCATGGCCTTTTGGGACGACATGGCCGAATGCACTCCATACTTGCGAGCTTCATAACTGGCAGCAGCCACCACACCCCGTTCGCCTGCATGGCCTACTGCAATGGGACGGCCACGCAAGTCAGGATTGTCGCGCTGCTCAACCGATGCATAGAACGCATCCATATCAATGTGAATGATTTTCCGCTCGCTCATGGGATTGCCTGTTGAGTGTGTGTGTCAAAATGAAGCCATTTGTTTTTTAGGCACGGATTACACGGATAAATTATAACCATTCGGGTATAAAATGAATTATAAATCCGTGTAATCCGTGGAGTTCCCTTGAGCTAAGCGAAAAATCCGTGCCTAAATCTATTTTTGACACACCTCCTCTTGAACTCAATAACCTCAGAATGTACAAGGAAGTGCCAACAGTTGGTACATCAAAGTACGGGCCATACGTTCGTGCCCCAAGTCATTGGGGTGAAGACAATCGGTGGCAGCATCTTTGAAGTACTGTTTGTGAGAGTCGAGCATGGGATAAAGTCCACAGAGGGCACCCAAGTCGATGACGGGTACAGCCCAAATGTCACCAGCCTCCTTGATGCTCTCCACATACGCATCAAGGTACTCACCACAACGGTTCACATAGTCCTCGGTACATTGCCAGTTCTTGTCGTTGGCATAGAATCCGGCACGATGGATGGGTGTGAGCAGGACTATCTGCTTGGTAGGGAAGGTACGCTTCAGCGAGTCAAGGGCCATGTTGATGCGTCCGCGATAGGTACTTTTATCCATGATGGGAGTGCGGCGCATACGGTCCTCCATACGCTTGACGTACTGGTGTCCGTACTCCACTTTGTCCATCTTCTCCTCAAACCACTGACCGATGGGCACAGCGTTGTTGTAATCATTGGTACCCATAAAGATGAGGATAGCATCGAAGTCATTGCCATGCTCCTCCTTCAGTTTGGCCGTCTGACGTGGAATATCGTTCCACTGACGGCCGCTCACCCCATAGACATAAGGGGTAATCTGCAACCATTCCTGCAAGAATCCCCAGTATTTGGTGTTCGATGCCTTGTTCCGCGGATCGGTGATAGAGTCACCGAAGTAAGCCACTTTCTTCCCCTTCCAGGGATGTTCCACTACGGCTTGGGCCCATGTGGGCGCAAGCACACATACACTCAGAACCAGTGTAATCAGTTTTCTTTTCATAGGTATTTGCCTTTAGAAATGTTTATCATGTTTCTTCTTCAGGCTGCAAATATACCTATTTTTCAGAATTTGGCCAATATTCGGAACACCTTTCCGGGAGCGGCTGCCCAATCATTCAATGCTTCGGCAGTCTCTTCGGGGGCAATGATGCGGCTGACAAACGGCTCTATCGGGCAACGATTGGTTTTCAGATAATTGATGACAGCCCGGAAATCACTGGGCATGGCATTGCGCGAACCGCGGATATCCAACTCCTTCTGTACAAACAGTTTGGTCTGGAAACTCACGTCACTCTTGGCATAACCGATACAAACCACACGTCCCGTGAAGCCCACTTCGTTAACAGCCATCACGTATGTCACAGGATTACCCACGGCTTCAATCACCACATCGGCTCCATAACCGGAGGTAATCTCCTGCATCCGGGCATGTACATCTTCGGCCATAGAATTGATGACGTAGGCAGCACCGGCCTCTTTGGCCAAAGCCAGTTTGTCATCATCCACATCTACGGCAACAACAACAGCGCCACGCAAAGCCGCACGAACCACGGCACCCATGCCCACCATGCCACAACCGATGACCATCACGTATTCGCCATCCTGTACGGCACCACGACTCACAGCATGGAAGCCCACACTCATAGGCTCTATCAGTGCACAATCGCGTGGCGAAATGCCTTCAGCAGGAATCACCTTCTGCCAGGGAACGACGGCATATTCACACATCACCCCGTTGCGTTGGACACCCAAAGTCTGATTGTACTGGCAGGCATTGACGCGTCCGTTACGGCAGGCGGCGCACGTACCACAGTTGGTGTAAGGGTTCAAGGTCACAGTCATACCCGGTTTCAGTTCTGTGGGCACACCTTCACCAACAACCTCAATGACGGCTCCCACCTCGTGTCCGGGAATGACGGGCAACTTCACCATCGGATTGCGCCCGAGAAAGGTGTTGAGGTCCGAACCACAAAAACCGACATAGTGCAGTTTGACCATGACTTCGCCTGCTCCCACGCAGGGCTTTTCTATCTCTACCACCTTCACTTGCGAAGGTTCAAAAATCTGTATTGCTTTCATTGTTATTCAGTTATGAGCTACAAGTTATGAGTTACAGAAATCATTCACTCATGTTCTTTATGTACGGCAGTTCCACCAAGTCGGTGAAACCATAGAATTGTTGGGCGTTCAAGCCTAAGAAACGGACTTTTTCCTCTTCTGTCAGTTCCTGACTCTTCGTGATGAAGTCATACGACATGCGGTAGGTGATGGCCGTGATGGTGCGCGGATAGTCCGAACCCCACATCAGTTTCTCCATCCCTACGAGGTCGGCCGCTCTACGTATGGCACGCACAGCCCCGTGGAAGGGGTAAAACTCATCATTGAACAACCAGGTGATACCGCCCGACTCAATGCGCACATTCGGATGGTTGGCCAGTTTGATTTGCTCTTCCCACTCCGGGTGTGTCACCATACCGAAGTGGCCGATAGCTATCTTCAGGCGTGGACATTCTTGGATAATCTCTTCCATTTCGCCCACTTGCATATTGCCGTCGGCCAAGTCTATAGAGAGAATGACTTCCCGCTCCTCCATCAGGCGGAACATCTGCATCATCTCGTCCGAAGTAAGCATGACGCGTCCCTCCTTCAGCAACAATCGTTGGGCAGGAATTTTAATGGCCCGGAAACCTCTGTCCAGCAAATCCTTGGCATGGGGCAGAAAGCCCGGCTGACGGAACTCACACATTCCACACACCAGGAAACGGTGCGGATAGCGGCGAGCTACATCCAACAGATAATCATTCTGTATGCCATCGATGAACTCTTGGGTGATGACGGCTGCCGAAACTTGGGCGTAATCCATGTTTGACAGGAACACCTCAGCACTGTTCACCCCATCAATCATGAATGGAGGAACCATCTGCCTGACTTCGCCCATAAAGAGCGAGCGTCCGTTCTCCAGTGTACGGATGGGCAGACCATCCACCACTGTATCCTGTTTCAGCCACAGGTGGGCATGGGCATCTATAATTTTCATCATTCAAGAAACTCAGAACTCAAAACTCAGCATTCAAAGTCACCTTCACTTTCTTTCCCTTATAGGTCACTTCCTTCTTCACGTCGCCCTTCACGATGGTGAAGGTACGTGTTTTTTGCATTCCTTCGAATGCCCCCTGACGCTTGCCGATAGTAAGTGTCTGCTTGGCCTCGTCCCATGTCAGGGGGATACGGCTGCAGGCTCCTGATTCATAGTTGTGGTTGATTCCCTCATCTTCGTACAGGCAGAAGGCAGCATCAGCTCCCGGATAGATATGCAAGGCTATGGGTTCCTCACTGGCCTCAGCTGCATATTGCTTGACAGGGCCGAAGGGGATGATGGAACCACCCTTGACAAAGACAGGAATCTTCGTCAAGTCAATATCTGTAGAAACATGCTGTTTGCCAGTGTATTGCTTGCCGGTCCAGAAGTCGTACCATCCACCTGCATGTTCGGGCAGATAGCTCCGGTAAGTTGTCACTCCCTGCTTCACCACAGGATTGATGAGCAGTGAAGGACCGAACATATACTCCACATCCTGTTTCAACGCCTCTTCATCGCCTGCAAAGTCAAATACCAAGGGACGCATCAGGGTAGAACCATCGTATGATACACGCGCAGCCTCACTATATATATAAGGTAACAGGCGGTAGCGCAATTCCAGATACTTGGCAATGATCTGTTCGGCCTGTTCGCCGTAGCGCCATGGCTCGGTGTCGCTCATGTAGCCGTGCACACGCATCAGAGGCAGGAAGGTACCAGCCTGAATCCAACGGAGCATACATTCGATGTAGCCCGGATTGGAATGTTGGTTCCCCGGACGGAAGAAACCGCCTGCATCGTAAGTCCACCAAGGCAATCCGGTGCTGACGAGCCCCAAACCTGATACAATCTGGCGGCGCAATGTCTCCCAATCGTTGCCTACGTCGCCCGACCAGAATACCGAACCGTAGCGTTGGATACCCGGGAAGGCACTGCGGGTAAATATCATGTGGCGGCGTGCCGGGTCGTCGGTACAACATCCTTCATAGACAGTCTTGCTGACCAGCAAAGGATAGACATTGCGGAACACTTCACCGGGAATCGTCTGATTGTTCACTCGCCGGCCAACCAAGTCGTCGTTTTCCGGCTCCGTAGCATCCTGCCACCAGGCATCAATGCCGTAGGGCTTGAGCAGACGTTCGCTGAAATTCTTCCAATAGAAAGCGGCAGCATCGGGATTGAAGAAGTCAATCCATGAAGTGCGCGGGATGTAGTACCCTTTAGCCGTCATCTGTTTGCCCACTTCCGAATTGGCATCTATCTTTGACCATACGGAGAGCATCAGACGCATGTTCATGTCGTGCAGGCTCTTCATCATGGCAGCAGGGTCGGGATAGTGAGTCTCATCAAATTGCATGGAGTTCCATCCATATTTGCCCCAATATTGCCAGTCTTGTACTATCAAGTCAATGGGCAGTTTGCGTTGGCGGAAGGTAGCCGCATTCTCCAGCAACTCCTTCTGCGACTTGTAACGCTCGCGACAATGCACATATCCCAAGGCCCACTGGGGAAGCATGGGCACCTCGCCCGTCAGGTCGCGATAAGAGGCAATCACGTCATCAGCACCGCCTACAAACAGGGTATAGTCCACACAAGATGCTACGGGCGATTGCAAGGTTGTCTGATTATCCACGGGTCTATAATACAGCACCGGGCGGTCGTTGCGTTCCAACTCAGCCATCACCTCATGCTTGCCGGCCTTCAAGTCAACAATAACCGAGGTGGTAGGAGGAAGCCACGTGTTACGCACATCGACGATAGTCTTTCCACCAATGTTCAGGTGGTGACGGCGGGCCATGTTCTGCCCAACGTCCAGCAACAGGGCATAGCGTCCGTCAGCCGGGATGTCCAATGTGCCTTTGAATGCATTGGAACGGCGTACCTCACGTTTGCCTCCTTCAGTGGAAGTAACGTTCACGGCTACTGCTTCGCCCACTTCGTTGCCTTGCTCCAACTTTACAGAAGCCGTTGCCGGGTTGAAGTCTGTCAGTCCGTAGTTATTCCAAAGCAAGCCATATCCCCTGCTTGACAGTATAAAAGGAATGGCAATCTGTGTGTTCACCTGTGTCAGACGACGGGTCAGTCCGCGCACATTGCTGTATCCGTCCTGGAACTGGCCGAGACCATAGAGGTACTCGTCAGCGGGCGACTCCATCTGCAACCGGGCACTATAGGTAGGCTCTCCCTGCACAGTACCGGCTTGCAACTGGTGTGCGGTAGCCCTGAACACCTCCTCGCCTTGCGAATTGCTCACCGTCAGCGTCTGTGCACCGCCATCTATCAGGATACTCATCGCTGGAGTCTCCACCAGAGTCACTCCACCCTCCATTTGTTTCAGTTTGTGCTTCACCTTTCCCTCTCCTGCTTCGGGCAGGTATATCCATTCGGGCAGTTCTCTGCCTTCGCCTTCGATGTATTGTACACGCACGGCGTTTTCGGTCATCACCTTCAGGCGCAGTGTACCTTTATTAAAAGGAATGTCCACTTCATTTTTCTTTCCCTCATCAGCAGCCTGTACATGCAGGGCGATGAAGAGTGTTGCAAACAGATACGCAATCTGCTTCTTCCATTGCTTCATATTATTCTTGTTTTAAGTTATTTAAGTTTCGCACGTACAACTTTCAGGAGTACAGGAGTGTAGAAGTGACGCTTCGCTTAGGAGTGTAGACGCTACTTCTCTACTTGCGAAAGTTGAGTAAGTTATTTGCTGATTTTTACTCGTCAACTTTATTCTGTATCATGAATTCTTCCAGCTGACCCGCATCTGGTCACCAATAATCTGGCGCACTTCACCCAGCAGTTCCTCATCCACAGGCTCTTGGGCGTATGCCACATTCTTCAGTACGTTCTGCGGATTGGTAGTGCTGAACAGGGTCGAGGCAATACGCGGATTGCTGACTGCATATTGCATAGCCAGCCGTTCGATGGGATATCCCTTCTGCTTGCAATGCTCCATGGCCCTACGGCAAGCCTCCACCAACGGTTGGGGGGCCGGATGCCACTTGGGCACACCGCGTTCACTAAGCAGTCCCATTGACAGGGGCGAGGCATTGATAACCCCAATCCCACGTGATTCAAAGAAATCCAGATAATCCACCAACTTGTCATCACACAAGCAATGATGGCAGAAGTTCAGCACCGTCTCCACCGTTCCTTCGGGACAATGCTCCACCACCCATTGCAGATTCTCCAACTGCAAGTCAGTGATGCCAACATGTTTCACCACCCCCTTCTCGCGCAGTTCCACCAGTGCCGGCAGGGTCTCATTCACTACCTGATGAAGGTCGGCAAACTCAATGTCGTGCACATTGATGAGGTCGATATAATCGACATGCAGGCGCTCCATACTCTCATACACGCTCTCCGTTGCCCGTCGGCCACTGTAGTCCCACGTGTTTACGCCATCTTTTCCGTAGCGTCCCACTTTAGTGGACAGGTAATAGCAGTTGCGGGGAATATCCTTCAGCGCTTTGCCTAGCACCGTTTCAGCCTTGTAGTGCCCATAGTAGGGCGATACATCTATAAAGTTCATACCAGCCTCAACGGCAGTAAAAACGGCTTCGATGCCATCTTCCTCCTTCAAGCGGTGAAACACTCCGCCCAAGGACGATGCACCGAAACTGAGTGCTGAGATTTTCATCCCCGTCTTTCCCAATTCACGATAAGATAACATATTGCTTAACTTTTTGGAGGCAAAAGTACAGATTTATCTCATCCCTCAGTAGGTGTATTCCGACAAAAAATAGGAGAATAACGTGATTCGGGAATATATCCGAATGTATTCCAACGAATATCTCAGTTTCACTAGATTCTATCTTGTGAAATAAAAGATTCAGGCGCGGATTGCGCGGATCAACACGGTTTCTCTTTGTCTGATTCCTTCTCTATCCGTGTAATCCGCGCAGTCCGCGCCTAAAAAAAAATAACAGTGTATTTTGCAGCCTCCCTACTTATTTGTCAAACTCGATGGCAAACGTTGCTGCCAACTTGTTGACCTTTGCTTCAGGCAGGTTGATGGTCAGTCCCTCTGCATCTTGCATAAATTCTACGGAGCCATGGCCAGGCATGGTGATGCTTTTCACCTTGCCGCTATAGTGCTCGCTGGCTGTTCCGAAAGACTTGATGGTGCAAGTCTCCGTCTCGGGATAGCGCAGGGTGAAAGCAAAGACGGTGTCGCCCCGCTGAACGAAGCGGATGTCGGCTGCTGAATAGTTGTTGTTCTCGTTGAAGCCCTGTGCATTGAGAGGATTGGAGGCTTCGGCCAAAGGCCCTTCGCCAAAGGTCTTCCAAGGACGGGTACCGTAGATTGTCTGCCCATTCACATCCATCCACTCCTTGATGTCGGCAAGGATGGCCCGCTCCTTGTCATCAATGGTTCCGTCAGCACGGACGGGTACACTGAGCAACAGGTTACCGTTCTTGCTCACCACGTCTATCAGCATACTGATGACCTGCTGGGCACTCTTGTACCGGTTCTGGTTATAGATGCCCTGCTCGTAGTGCCACGAACCCAGACAAGTACATGTCTGCCAGTATTTTTCCTGTGTCTTGTCGGGTACACCGCGCTCCACATCCCAAAGCATCAGCTCCTTGTGTTCCTCCTGAAGAATCTTTCCCATGGGCACCACTTGTGGTTGGCCACCGTTCTGCCGGGCACTGGTGTTGTAGTAGTGCGACAGGATGTTCAGCCCGACGGACTCGTCGCACCCGTAGAAGGGGAGCACCGTATCATCGAAGTAAATCATGTCGGGCCGGAACGTGTTGATACATTCCAGTACACGGTTTTGGAATTTCATCTTGAACTCCTCCGAAGGCAGCGAAGCACCATTCTCCCACCCCCATTGGCTGTGGATGCCACTTTCCTTCTCCCAACCTTTGCTGGGTTCGTGACGCTGGGCATAGAGTTCCTGCGGGTCGAGGCCTTCCCACCAAGTGCCTTTTCCGTCTTCCTTGGTCAAGTTGCCGTCATATTTCTGCGAACCTTCCAGCCATGTCCAGGTGTGACTGCCGTGCATACTGATGCCCAAGGGGAGTCCGTACTTCTTGCACGCATCCGCCCACCCCTTGATAATGTCCTTCTTAGGACCAAGGTTCACTGAATTCCATTCTTGATAAGGGCTGTCCCACAAGTCAAAGTTGTCGTGGTGTTGGCCGAGGGTGAAGAAATACCTGGCTCCGACACTCTTATAGAGTTTCACCAGTTCATCGGGATTCCAGTTCTCAGCTTTCCAGTCGCGAATCAGTTCCTTCAATCCATATTCACTGGGCGAACCATAGACCCGCTGATGGTGTCGGCCCTGCCAATGGTCTTCATAATACATGTGGCGAGCATACCAGTCGCCAGTTTCGGCCTGACACTGTGGTCCCCAGTGTGCCCAAATGCCGAACTTGGCATCTTTGAACCATTCGGGACATTCCCATTGTTTCAGACTCTCCCAATCGGGCTTGAAGTCCCCTTCCGCTACAGGTACATTGGACGTACACGAAGCGACCATCCATGCGATAGCACCGCATGACACAACATTTTTCAACAGTTTATTCATCATGATATTATTAAGTTTACAGTTTTTTTAAAGTTCAAGATTTAAGGTTTAAAGTTCAAGGTTTAAAGTTTAACCTTTCAACGCACCAACCTTTCAACCGTCCGAAGGACATCAACCAACTCACTAAATCACTAAATCACTAAATTACCATTCACTCTTCATACAAGTAAAACATCCGTTCCATCATTTTCCATTTCTCATTGGCCGTGTCGCCCTCCCGGCAATCCTGGAAGATAGCCATGAAGTCTTCCCACTCCTGTTGGCGGGGAAGGGTGGCCAATCGATCCATAGCCGAATCCCAATCAAAGTCCAATGGGGTTTCCACTATCATAAAGAGGCGATTGCCAAGGATATAGATTTCCATCTCTAAGATACCCACTTCGCGGATACCGGCCCGTATCTCCGGCCAGGCTTCAGCTTGGCTATGCCGCTTGACGTATTCGGCAATCAGTTCCGGGTCATTCTTGAGGTCCATCGTGCGGCAATACCGCTTCACAGGAACGGGGTGTTGTTTGGCGGGGAATCCATTCATTTCATATAAGGTATTAGTTCTACGGGTGCAAAGATAAGCACTATGTTTGAATGTTTGTTGTCTTTTTATGGATAACTATGGTATTTTATCGATATTATTTTTGCTATTCATCCACAAAAGTCATATATTTGCAGAATAATAAGGATAGAATATGACTGAATCCGTAGAACAGTTGCACCTGCTGACCCTGAATGTGGGACTGGCACAACATCATGCCGACTGGAACTGGCAGGATGTCAACAGCCCTTTTGCCCGTATCTATTATGTGACCGAAGGAGGAGCAGAACTGGTTTTGCCGGAAGGCATCTATTCCCTACACCCCGGCCATCTGTACCTCATCCCACCCTTCAAGACTCACAGTTACCGGTGCAACGATCACTTTGTGCATTACTACCTGCACATCTATGAAGATGCCCCTGCCTATTCGGGCTTTCTCGAAGAATGGAACTTTCCTGTAGAGGTGAAAGGAAGCGAGCTGGACCGCCTGTTGTTCGAACGCTTGTGCACCCTGAACCCCCACATGGTTCTCCCACAATCGGACCCCCAAAGCTATGACAATCCGATGACACTGGAACGGAACATCACCAAAAACCGCCAACGCACCTTGTGCAACCAGGTGGAATCACGCGGCATCATCTTCCAGCTCTTTTCCCGATTCCTCAAAGATGCCGTAAAAGGGAATCCGGACATAGACGAACGCATCCGGCAGACAGTCGCGGACATCAGGAAAAACATCTTCCGGGCCATCAGTCTGGACGCTTTGGCGGATACCGCCAGCCTGTCAAAAGACCACTTCATCCGCCTGTTCAAGAAAGAAATCGGATGTACTCCCCAGCAGTATATCAACCAAAAGAAAATGGAACAGGCCCAACTGATATTGATGACGGAAGACACCCCCGTGAAGAACCTTGCCTATCGGCTTGGATTTGATGACCCGTCCTACTTTTGCCGCCTCTTCCGACAACGCACAGGATATACTCCGCTACAATATCGCGAAACAATCATCAAACAATAGGGGAAAGGTTTAAAGTTTAAGGTTCAAAGTTTAAAGCTATCAGCCATCGTCCAAGGCTCATGCCGTCTCTGTCATGCTATATAGTTTGGACTCTTACACCATATAGTCTGCACCAGAACAACATTAACTCCGTTCGCCTACCGTATTTGTCCGGTTCGCGAACGGAGTTAATAGTTTACGGTGAGTCAATTGTAGACTACTTTTATTGCCACAGCGGTTCATTGCGCCAGTTTTCGGAGAAACCCATGGCACGGGTATCGATGTTGGAATAAGCATCAAGGAGTTCCCTGAAGTCCTTGGCTAAAGTATTGTCGGGAGCAATGGCATTCAACCAATATATCATGCAGCACAGGATAGCATAGAGACGGTTGGGGGCTATGGATATATCCGCAATCCAAGTCTTCTTTAGTCTG
>JAFXDL010000145.1 GCA_017516265.1 Bacteroidaceae bacterium | reverse complement strand
TGACATTTGGCTCCGTAGCTCAACTGAATAGAGCATCTGACTACGGATCAGAAGGTTACAGGTTTGAATCCTGTCGGAGTCACAAGGAATACTCTCGCTGTGAAGCGAGGGTATTCTTTGCTTTTATAGGGTTTTGATTATATTGGGTGTCTCCCTGCAATGAACAATATAAAAGGGGATGTGTCAAAATGTGGTCTCTGTCATTCTGAACGTAGTGAAGAATCTGTAGTCGTTTTACTAAACTACTAATATGCTTACGCTTACAGATTCTTCGCGTTGCTCAGAATGACAGAGAAATGACTTGGGCTCTGTGAAGAATTCTATTTTGACACCCTCTTATGAATGTTATTCTTTGTTTTATTTCTTATTCCACTACCTGATAGATATGGCGCAGGTTGCGTCCTTCGTGGTCGTAGTCGAGTCCGTAGCCTACGATGAACTCATTGGCGATGTCGAAGCAGCGGTATGGGATGTCCAAATCGACTTGCAGATTGTCAGGTTTTACCAGCAAAGAGGCAATGTGTATTTCTGCCGGATTTTTTTCTTTCAGAATGCGTAGCAGTTCCTTCATTGTGAGGCCGGTGTCGATGATGTCTTCTATGATGATGATGGTACGCCCCTCAATGTTCTGTGTCAGTCCTAACAGTTGTTTGACTTCTCCCGTAGAACTTACCCCTTCGTAGGAAGCTACACGCACGAAGGTGATTTCACAAGGAATGGTAATGTCGCGCAACAGGTCGGCGGCAAAGACGAACGAACCATTCAGTACCACGAGAAACAGCGGATTCTTCCCTGCCAAATCAGTATTCATCCGATTGGCCAGTTCTTTCACGCGGGCCAATATCTCTTTTTCTGAGATATACAAGGCAAATTGCTTGTCTTTTACTTGTACGGTATTCATTGGTCGTATATATCTTTTTTTTTGTTTGTTTTCTTGTCTGTCTTAGAAAGTCCATTTGGCGGCCAGTGTAGGGATGGCATAGAAACGGTTGTTTTTACCGTCGGTAGGCCATATCAGATTGTTGCAGATTTCCACTTCTGCGCCAACACTCAGCTTGCATGCATCATCCACACATGATGATGATGATAGTTGGGTAATGCTTGTTAAACCATAAATTTGATAAGGAAGAATGCGGCCAGAATATACATGCCGATACTCATTTTCCGATAGTTTCCGCTACAGAGGTTGATGAAGATGTAGCTCAAATGTCCCAATACGATACCGTCGGAAATGCTGTATGACAACGGCATGAACAGGATGCAGATGAAAGCCGGGATGGCTTCTGAATAGTTGTTGAAATCTATTTTCAGTACCGATCCCATCATCATGAGGCCTACCAACACCAATACGGGAGTGGTGGCTGCAGCCGGGATGGCCAGGAACAGTGGGGCAAAGAACAGTGCCAACAGGAAGCAGGCACCTGTCACAACGGCGGTCAGTCCGCTACGTCCACCTTCGTTCACACCGGCAGCACTCTCTACATACACGGCTACCGTACTGGTACCCATGGCGGCACCTGCTGCTGTAGAAATAGAATCTACCATAAATACCTCTTTCAGCTTGGGTATTTTACCATCGGCCTTTATCATGCCGGCACGGTTGGTCACACCGATAACTGTGCCGATACAATCGAACAAATCAACAAAGAGCAAGGTAAATACGATGACAACCATGTCTTTACTGAGAATCTGATTCCATTCAAACTTCAGGAAGATAGGTTCTATTGAAGGGGGAATACTGAATATGCCGTCGAAGTTTGTCACTCCCAAGGGGATGCCTATCAGTGTGGTTATCAGAATGCCGAAAAGCAGTGCACCTTTTATGTTCTTGACCAGTAACACCGAGGTCAGCACAATGCCGATGACCCCCAATAGGGCTGAACCGGAGGTCAGATTGCCAAGGCTCACCAAAGTGGCGTCGTTGTTCACGATGATGTCTGCACTCTTCAGTCCGATGAAGGCTATGTAGAGACCGATACCAGCACTGATGGCATTCTTTAGCGTATTGGGGATAACATCTACAATCTTTTCGCGCAAGTTGGTGACGGTCAACAGGATGAATACCAGTCCTTCGAGGAATACGGCCGTCAGGGCAAATTGCCACGAGTAACCCATAATCATACACACCGTGTAGGCAAAGAAAGCATTCAGACCCATGCCCGGTGCCAAGGCCAGCGGCAATTTGGCATAGAGTCCCATGAAGATGGTTGGCAATGCCGACATGATAACTGTGGTAGTGAACAAGGCCCCCTTGTCCATACCGGTTTCACTCAGAATGTTGGGGTTTACGGCCAGAATGTAGGCCATAGTGAGGAAGGTGGTGATTCCAGCCATCACTTCCGTCTTGACAGTGGATGTTTTCGGGTCGAATCCGAAAAGTTTTTCAAGCATAATAGATAATCAGATGTGTTTTTTTATTCTAAGCCACAAATATAAAGACTATTTTTGAATTGGACGAAGAAAATATAAAGAAACTTAAATCCGAAGGTGCAATATTTTATATAAAAGACTTAGGCGCGGATTATGTGGACGGACATGGATGGTATTTCCATGCAATCCGCGTAATCCGCGCCTAAAATACTTTTGGGCTTATGCTCAATACTTTATGTGCAGTTCCTGCAATATCTGGCGCATCTTCTCGAAGGTGGTGATGCGTGTGGGCACCAACGGCAGGCGCAGACGGTTTTCAATCATGCCCATGGCATTGAGCATGGCCTTCACGCCGGCAGGATTGCCATCTACGAAGAGCAGGCTGAACAACTCCGTAAAGCTATGGTGAATCTTCAGGGCATTGGCATAGTCGCCTTGCAGAGCCAGGCGGGTCATGCGGCTGAACTCCTTGGGGAAGGCATTTCCGATAACCGAGATGACACCTACGGCACCCAATGTGATGAGCGGGAAGGTGATACCGTCGTCACCCGAGATGACGTCGAAGTTCTCCGGCTTGTTCTTGATGATGTCGTCCATCTGCGTGATGTTGCCCGAAGCCTCCTTGATGGCGATGACGTTCTTGAAGTCGCGTGCAATGCGCAGCGTTGTCTCTGCCGTCATGTTCACGCCCGTGCGTCCCGGTACGTTGTAGAGTACGATGGGCAGGTCGGTCGATTCGGCGATGGCCTTATAGTGTTGGTAGATTCCTTCTTGCGATGGCTTATTATAATAAGGTACTACGGAAAGGATGGCATCGATGCCGGTGAAATCATCGTTTTTCAGCGAATCAATGACGGCTTGTGTGTTATTTCCTCCGCAACCTAACATGATGGGGATACGTCCGTTCACACGCTCCACCACCAGGCGGGTAATCTCTCGTTTCTCTTCCGTTGTCAGTGTCGGAGTTTCGGCCGTGGTACCCAGTACACACAGGAAGTCTGCACCATTCTGCACCAGATGATCCACCATGCGCATCAAGGCCGGATAATCCACCGAGCCATCTTCCTTAAACGGAGTGATAAGGGCCACGCCCATTCCTTTAAATCTACGGTATATCATATAGATAGCGTTTCTTTCGTTTCAATTTTAAACTAATTGGCCGCAAAATTACAAAATAAATTCGGTAAAAACAGCGTTTTGCTTGACAAATATTCCTCTTTCCTGTGATTTTAGAAACAATTTTGTCTGAACTGATTGGTGGACGGTGATGCTCCTTTCCTTTCTATAGTCATAATAGCTCCTTATTTTTGTCCCCTTTCTCCCTCATCTTGCCTTGTTGCCATAGTGAAGGTAGTCTCCTGCCACGGTGATGGCAGTTCCCTGCCAAGCCGATGGCAGTTCTCTGCCTCCATGGTGGCAGACGTCTGCCAACGCCGTTGGCAGTGGCAAAAGATGCGGATGAGTTGGTGAAAAGATGCAGATGAATCCGTATTACCAAAGGTAATCTTCCTCGTAAGCGTCGAAATCCCACTCTTCAGTGAAACCGAGGCGGGCGATTATTTGGCGTACCGCTTTCTGTTCGTCGGGTGAAAGCAGGCGCTCTCCCTTGCGGATGCGGTAGTAGCTTCGTTCGCTGAAGTGCAGAGAAATAGCGGTAGTAGCCCGCTCATGCAGGCTGTAGGGCAACATTCCCATCACCTTCTTCATCCCTTTGGCGTAGCGCACCTTTTGTGCCGAGGTATAGTGCTTGCATCCGTTTTCGGATGTTTCAAGGAGCTTTGGATTAAAAATAGTAACTTGTTCATCGTCGTACTCTGTCAGAGCCACATGGCGCAAGCATTCCTTTGCTTTCGGGCATTCCGTCCGTGTGCATAGGGGGTAGTTGAATGGGATTTTCATTGTGGTATTTATTATAATTGCATTTTCGATGTAAAGTTAATCATTTTTGTGGGTATAATCGTGGGTTTTTATGGATCCTTTAAATCAGGACAATGTCATTCCTACAAAAACATCGTCATATAAACAGGGATATAGTCAACCCCGTTCTCTCGTTTGTAATCCTTGGTGTAAATCAGGTACTTGTTCATTATACGGTCGGAGAATTTGGTGCAAAACTCATCCAATGACTTGTGTGACTTGTAGCCGGAGGATTTTACTTCAATCGGGGAGATTTTGTGCTTGTCTGTAATCACGAAGTCAACTTCGTAGTATTTCTTTCCTTCTGCGTAGGGAATGGTGTGGTAGAATAGATTCTTGCCAGTTGCTTTCAGCATTTGGGCGATGACATTCTCATAGACGTAACCGAGATTGGTGCTGAGTTTGTCGTTGAGCAACTTGTCGTAGATGACATTCTCGGTAATGTCGCTATCCATGAAAGCCAATGTGACAAAAAGTCCTGTATCAGAGGCGTACATCTTGAAGTATTCTTCGTTTCTTGTCAATGCCAGTCCTGCGTTTGGGTCGTCAGAATGAAAAGCGATGTTTGTGGTCATGGAGTCCTCCATATCCTTTATTATATTGATTACCCGTTCCACTTTTTCGTTGGGTAGTGCATTTCCTATTTGATAACGCGATGCGTTTTTGCTTAATTGGGCAGGAATGGCATCATACATGGCCTTGGCTCTTCCTGAATCATCAATTTTACCGAAATCCTCTTCATAAAGAGCGATGATGTCGCGTTTGGCCAAATCGACGGCAGAGAAGTTGTTGGTTCTGATGTATGCAGAGACGGCTTGTGGCATTCCTCCCACAAGCATATACAGGCGGAAGTCGCGCATGAGCTTTCGGTGGACGGCATCACCTAACGGCATCTTCTTTTCAAAGGCCATACGCAACAAGGGGATGGTGGTCGTGTCGCCAAGTGCCCATCTGAACTCTTCGTAATCCATAGGGTACATATTTACTTTCGTCTCTTCGCTGGGAATGATGATGTCGCGGCTTTTTGAGCGGACAGAAATCAAAGAGCCTGTCTCTATGTAGTCATACCTGTGGTCTTTCACCAGATGCTTGATTGCTTGTCTTGCAAGAGGTTGCAATTGTACTTCGTCGAAAATGATGACCGACTCCCGCTCGTGCAGTTCTACTTGATAGATGAACTGCAACCTAATGAAGAGATAATTCAGGTCTGAAATATCGTTGAACAGTTCGTTTACCTCTGGAGCCACTTTGGAAAAGTCAATCAATATGTATGACTTGTATTCGTTGCGGGCAAATTCTTCGGCAATGGTTGATTTCCCGATGCGTCGTGCACCTTGTATCAACAATGCGGTGTCACCGTTGCGTTCGGTCTTCCACCTCAGCATGGTATCGTATATCTTTCTTTTGAAGTAAATCATATCTTTACTTTCCATAATTCTTGGTTTTTGCTTGCAAATATACCCTTTAATTCAATCCCCACCAAATGTTTTTGGTTGAAATGCCGTTTTCCACCAAATGTTTCTTTTGTTTTTGCTGTTTTCCACCAAATGTTTGGCAAAACGAGATATAACGAGCCTAATGAATTACCCCGTAACGCTATTGAAGAAGCGATGTCGGGACAATCTGCTGGAACATTGGATATGAGCAGTTTTGAAGCTTTTATGGAATCGGTTAATGAAATTGGATAAATGGTTTACAGTTCTTCAATTCTATATCCATTTCTTTTAGCAAAGCGAATCATTTCATCACTATCAAATGGACATCCTTTACCCCATTGGTCTGTTAAAGCAAATATGATACCGTCTGCGCTTTTCATCAATTGGGACTCCTCTTTGAAACAACGGACTTCTCCGAATCTTTCCTTTCGATAAATCCTACCAGGTAATCGTGTCTCAATCTCAGAAAACGTTAGATGTGGATGTTCCTTTACATATAATTTGGCGATGGATAGAGCAAGTTCTCTCTTGCAGAATCTTCCATTTCCGTTTAATGAATAGTAAATTCTTTTCTTTATACTTGATTTTGAGTGATTTATTTTATCCTCTTTTAAAATATTAGAGTGAGATTCTTGTACAGTTATAATATCTTTGGAACTTTTGTCAACTAAAATGATATCTATTCGATTCAGTATGGCATCAATTGAATCTTCTTGATGTCCGTCTGCACCTAATTTAGTTCG
>JAFXDL010000144.1 GCA_017516265.1 Bacteroidaceae bacterium | reverse complement strand
TGCCGGTGGCGACTTCCACATAGTCCCCCGTGTCAAACAGTTATCGACAGGCACCTTTGTCGCTCAGACCCTATGGGATGTCTATTCATCCGATGGTACAACACCCATAACAGATGAATCCCTGCTCACCCCCACCAGTATCACCAACAAAAACATGTACATCACCGATGATGCTGCCTTGCGCTACGATACCGATGGTCGTTGGTCAGGCGGAACTTCCACCAATTACTCCAAGTACTTCAAAGGCACCTTTGCCGAAAATCAATACGGTACGGCCGAATACGACTTCACCGTCAAAGTGACAGACAGCGATAATGACGACATCCATCGTTTCTTGAAATACAAACTCTACCTGATAAGAGAAGAATAACACATTGAACCTATTATATAGTATGAATACCGACAATTTACGTTTCACGAAATATATCCGAGTAATAATGCTTGCACTCCTCACCTTCTGGTGTAATGGGGTGATGGGGCAGACGCCGACACCGACGTTTAATGGACAATTAGTAGATGGTGGTAAAGTATATAAGGAGTATTTGACAGAAGATGTTAAATCTTATACATTGGATTTAACAGGTAAAGTAGACCAGATTATTGAAGATTTAAATTTATTAGGGACGAAAGGATTAACAAAATCATCATTAGGAACTAATATATATTTGAGATGGAGCATATATGATAAAAATGGGGACTTAGCTCCAAAGTCTATGATACAATTAAATAATCATTATATTGGAAATACTGGCATATGGTGTTTTATAGGTAATGGACAATCAACTCAATACCCATATAATTATAGTGAAATTAATAATTCGTATTATTTATATTGGTTCTCTACAATAAATTCAAAAGTTGTAGATTTTACAAATACTTCGCAGGCCGAAAGTTTGTTAAAAGTAATAATACAAATACATTCAAATGATTCTTTTGACAATTATAATGGTTATTCTATTGTTTGTTATATTTCAGATGAAACGGATAATCTAACTTTTGCAGAACATCCTGAATGGAGTCAAACAGGGAGCATGGAAAATGAACCATCTAATTTTAAAATTAAATACGTTTTTCATATAGGAGAACCTCCTTTTTATAATGTTCCATCTTTAACACCAATAGAAATTACCCCTTCTTACACCTATTCCGCTCTGACCGTCCAACCGGCAATCAATGTCGATTTGTCAGCCCAGCAGTCAAAAGGTGTGAACTATGTCCGTTGGTATCTTACCAAAGACGGTTCAGAAGTTTCTACGGATGGATGGGCGCTGGCAACAGATGGAGTCACTTATCAGACCTATCAGAACAGCCGGTATTTCTATACCGCCACAGCCAGCACCGATTTGCTGAAACTCACCGTCACTCCTCCTGCCGGAGTGAAACTGGCAGATTATCAGCTTGTCTGTTTGGTGTCAGACAACGATGATGTCAAGGCTGTAGCCACAGACGGCACATTGGATACCAATGGAGAACCATTGACCACCGAACCTACCATCGATGCCCAATATATCATTAGCTTTGAGGAGATTCCTTTTGAGAATGTGGCATCCATTTCTGAAACAAAGGAACAACTAGAGAATATTTACGAAGCATTGTCCCCTGCAAGTGCTTCAATCACATTGAATGATGTAACTGATCCCTCGTATATCCGTTGGTATTTCGCTGATGCAAGTGGAAATGCCGTAGCTAATCCCGGCTTTAACTTGACAAATAGTAGTTATACTTATACTTCACAGGGTAACAGCATTTATTATGGAGGAACAACTACCGACACAGATGGTGGATTATTGAATATGACCGTCACTCCTCAAAGCGGAAAGTCATGGAGTGACCTTACTTCTTATAAACTCGTGGCTTTGCTATCTAACGAGGTAGGAACAACTGGAACTGACGGTACATTGACGCAAGAACCATTGATCGCTACCAAATATGAAATCAGTTTTGAAATTGTTAGCTTTGAGGGAAGCACGATTGGTGCCCAATCTCTAAGTGAAACCATTCCTTTGGAGGATGATGCCATGAGCAGTGTCACCCTTTCGTTGCCATTGTCATCTGTGCGAAATTATATGGATAAAGAAGAATCATCCTTCTATATCCGCTATTACTTGACTGATAAGACTGGCAATCGCGTGGATTTGCCCGATGGAGTGACTATTACTCCTAAGGATAATAACATCACATTGACATCCAGCGACTATGGCCATTATTGGTATTCATCAACGGGTATAGGCTCCATCACCGATTTGGGAGTCACTGTTGCTGATGCCAACGGCATTGTTGACCTCCGCAACTACAACGTGGTGGCGGTGATGAGCAGTAATGCCCCTCTACAGGTGGAGACCGATGGAACCGTCACTTATGAACCCCGTGAAATGGAGGTGGTATATACGTATGAGTTGAAGAAGCCAGTGGATAACAGTTTTGATGGGGCTTGTACGGGAGATGCTATATATATTACAAAAAAAATAAATGAAGGAGAAACAACGATAACTTTGACAGATGTGCGGAATGATTGGGGCACATTAAAATATACATTTCCTATTAGTAATGATTATGGTCCTGCATATCGCCGTGTTTATATTCGCAATAAGAGGACTAAAGAATTGTTGGATAATCAATCTGATTGGATAGAAGAAACTCCATACAATTCAAGTACATCTTTCTATATTGCGAATGAAAATGGTAGTTTTTGGACAAAAATAACTTGTAGCAATGATTCTTGGCAATATACTAATTTTACGTCATATAGTGCCTATCAATATGTCTTGTCACCGACAATAAATGTTCCCAATGGCGTATCTACTTCTTTAGTTGATTGTGAAGTAGTCATGGTCTTAGCGAGTGGTTCGGAAACGTGGATAGATGGAATGTTGGCCAAAGGTCCCGAAGAACATGAAGTCGAATATATCTTCCGCTTCACCGATGGCGTTGACCGCTTCTCGGGATCTGCCGCCACGGATGCTATTGACAAGTCGTTCCGTCGTGAGTTGGAAGAAGATGAGAATGGAGTATATGACAAGACTGCGCAGTTGATGTTGTCGGATGATATGTCTGACGAATATAAAGCAAAACTCACGGAAGCTGAAACTGTTTATCTCCGTTGGTATGTGACGGACAAGAATGGAAATATGCTGTCACCCGATGCGTCACCCGTGTCATTGACTTTGCTTGAGAGTGATAAACTTCACCAAACAGAATATGGCTATATCTGGTATTCAGGATATGATGGTGAAGGAACTTTCTCAACTGATTTGTTGAACGTGACGGCTACCGCTTCTGCCAGTGCCAACCTGTATGATTATAATGTGGCCTGTGTGATGACTACCGATGTGTCCGTTGCCACCATGGAAGGCGGTGAGTTTGTCAAAGAATCTACATGGGAGGCCCGTTATTCTTATACATTTACCCGTGCCTTTGCCGGAAAGTTGGCAGATGGAGCCAAGACCATTTACAAAACATTGGTGGTGGCTGATGATGCAATGAGCGTGAATGTGCCGTTATCGAACAGACTTGGAGAAATAGTTTCCTTCTTTGAATGTAAAATCACAGATTTGAATACCAACTTCCATATCCGTTGGGCGTTGTTGGATAATGAGGGGAGTGAGGTTTACACACAAGGTCAACTGACCAACAATAATTATTACGAAAATGATTATGGAATCTATTGGAATACAAAAGCGAATAAAAACGGCAAAGAATTTCCAAGTTATGGTTTGCCTGATTGGTTTGATGCTACATATACGTTACTTGACGGTGCAGCTTGGGATGATTACAAGTTAGTTGTCTATATGACTGATGACAATGAAGAGGCGAATGGTGTTCGTATAGAAACAGGAAGTGATGGTAAGTCACGTCTTGTTCACGAACCTAATCATTTGGAACTTCGATACATAATAGATTTCCAAACAGTTTCCGAAGTGCAAAGCCGTTTCGTACATTATAAGGGTTATACCAACTCTGACTTTACCTCTGTGGAAGGAAGTACTACGACTAATAATGTTGTATTTAATGCACAGACAGGTGAGTATGAATCGGTAAATAAAGACATTCGCCAGCAGACGCATGAGTGGACGTATGAGATATATGTGGATTTAGGTAGCAATGTACCATTGGATTTGCCCATTCAAGACGGCAATAATATGGAGCCACAAGCCTATTACCGTTGGTATGATTGGAATACGGATTGTGCATACGCTTCGGTAGACAACACTTGTTTGAAGGGAGGTTCAATCATTCAAAATGTCATAAATGGTGGCGAGACGAATCGGGGACTTTTTGGAAGTTGTTCGTCTGAACAGATGCCCAGTCAGAGTGTTGTTGGTGCCACTTTTTATGCACCTTCCGAAGCATGGGATGAAATCATCATCGCTTGTGATGTCAGCAAATATGCTGATGGTATGGACTTAAACGGAATATATCTGTTGCATGAGCCTACACTTTCGTATCGTTATAAATACATCATCCGTCCGGCTAGTGAAATAGCGCAGGCAATTGAAGAAAAAAACAGTGCAAGTTCATTTTTGGAGGACCACGGAAATGTTACAATCGGAACGTATGATAAAGATAGTGAAGCAACTTTGCGCTTGAATTTGGATGTTCCCAATTATTGGTTCTATCATAATTCCATATTGTGCCAAGCTAGTTCAATTCAATGGTGGGTATATGATGCTTCTGGCCAATATTGTGCTAGATTGACACCTGATGTCAATACTAGGTTTTGCGGAATTAGTTTAGGGGCTTTAAATTCCTTGTATTTTCGCAAAGCGGAAGATTTCGGAAAATCAGGATATGTGCCAAGCCAATTACTAGAATTTCATTCAGGTGAAATGGTACATGTCTATGCTTATGCTAATAATGGTGATAATTTGGCTCCGATAGCACGTTTCAATTGTCGTTTCCTTGATAATTCTTATCCTATAGGAGTGGATGAATTGCCATATTATCGTACGATTGATTATTTGGAGAATAATTATACCCGTGTGGCTTTAATCTCTTTTGATATTGAAGCGGGAAGTACATTAGGACATCCTGATTATCCTTTGAGAAATATGAATCCGATGCCATTCAAATGGAATCGTTCACATTATGGTTATTGTTATCCTGCTCTTTATTCGGATTTGATTGGTGCGGCAAAACAAAATTATGGACTTTCGCCCCTACATGGTGATTATACTTTGGTAAAAAGTATAAATTTGGATGATGTGTCAGAAACTGGCTCAGCTGATGGCTACGTGAAGTATTGGTGGAGAAATGAAAAAATATTGCGTGATTTGACATATCGTTATACAAATGAAAATCAAAGTGGATATTTCCTTTATGTTGATGCGTCGGATGAATCACGTCCGATAGCCAATGTTGAATTTGAAGGGGAAATGTGTGTGGGAAGTACTCTGATATTGAGTGCAATGGTTGCAGATATGACAAAAGACAACTTGGAAAAGCCTCAATTGATTTTCAAATTGTATGGTCTTGATTTGGATATAAATGGAAATGAGATTGGTAGAAAGTTGATTCATTCTTTTGCTTCATGTGATTTTGAAACAGTTAATGCTACAGAGGCCATTAAATGGTATCAGGTGTATGGACAAGTTACATTGAGACAGAACTCTGGAGTGGAGAACTATCAGCATTTCTTGGTATCTATAGACAACTATTGTGCTAGTACCCTTGGTGCCGACTACGCCATCGACGATATCCGCATCTATACGCAGAACTCGAAGGTGGAGGTGAAGCAGGATGCTGTGCTTTGTGGTAATGACGAATTGTCTGTCAAATTGATGATGAAGCATGAAACGTTGTTGGCCATGATGCCTTTTGTCAATCCAAGTGACGATCCGATGCCAGTGTATTATAGGTTCTGCGAGGAAGATGGTACTCCTGTAAAGGGGGACGATTTTTATGGTGCAGGATTGAATGAATATGGACAAGTGGATTTCCGTTACTATTTTTATGACCCGTCATCTAGCATTAGTGAAGAAACTGCTGTCGGTACAGAGGAGAAAACAGAAGAACTGGCACATCATTATCAGAAAACAGCGGATGGAGCGCGATATTTCATGTTGTCTAAGGTGGTGGATTTTTCGTCAGATCCGATAGAATACCAAACGTATGCACTTGAACCTGGTAAAAAGTATTATGTGTCAGTGGCAGTTCCTGAAGTAAAAACAGATGAGAATGGGAAAAAGTACTATGTGTTGGATGAACATTCATGGGGTGCTCCTACGGATGTCTGCTCCATGTACAGTAATCCGTTTGAACCCATGATGCAGAGCATGAAATTGCTGTTTGGTGGTACTTCCATTGACCGCATCAGTGTGACCTGTGGTACTCATGAGACAGGTGTTGATTTTGAGTTGACAGGAGCTTTGCAGATACCGGATGAAGAAACAGGTCAGATGGTAAGTATCGAAAATCCTGCATCGTGCCGTTTCGACTGGATTGTTGAGGAAAAGACAAATGAGTATGTTTCGGTGATGACACCCGCATTCAAAGTGGCTTGGAATGCATTCCGCTATCGCAAGGGGGAGACTTTGGATGATACTCCAATATCAGGTGAAATCCCAGAAAGTGAAGTCAATGAAACGTTTACAGAAGAACATCGTACTTTGTTGAATCAAGTAATCTCAGCTAAAAAACTTCATTTGTTGGCCAATGCAAAATTGAAAGGTTATAGTTATGAGGTGGGTAAGACGTATATCATCACGGCTCTTCCTTTGGACAATATAGTGAAACAAACGGTGAATGGTGTAGAGAAATCTTATACTGTATGCCCCGAACCGATGGAAGTGACTGTTGAAGCACGCCTAGATGGTCCAGAACTGGACTTCGGTTTTGAAGCAGTCAATTATGAGTCTATTGGTATGTTGTATGGTGCAGAAGGTCTTCGTGTAGGGTTGGATTATCTGGAGAATATGCAAGAGGAACAAATCCCCCTTCATATACCTATCAATAGTTATAAGATTGGTGGTACGGTTCAAACGGATTATGATGTTTTCTTGGATGAATTGGGAATGATTGTGATAGATAGTAATGACCCGACTTGGAGCGGATATTTGGATGGGACTCATCGTATTGCTTATGAAAAGGACGAAAAACACCAGATAGATGAAACTACAAAGTCCATGGAAGTCTATTTCCATCCTAAATTCCATATAATGGATTTGACACCTGAGAAAACACCTTCTGTAAGTCGCGAAGGTGATGACATCAAGTTCCATGAAGGATATTGGTACATGGTGAAGGTGAAATATGTAAAGGAGGAGAGCGAATTGGAAAACCTTTATGGTAACCGTTGTTACGGAGAGAGTTATCTCACGATAAAGGTTGTACCCAAATATATGACTTGGGGTGAAGGATTGCCCAACAACAGTAATTGGCTGAACGATGCCAACTGGAGACGTTCGTCAAAGGAAGAACTGTACAAAGTGAAAGTCAATACGGATGGCTATCCTGTGTATGGTGACACCAATGAAAGTGATGAGGTGCTTCATCAGTTGAGCAACAAGCAAGGTTTTGTCCCCATGAAGTTTACTAAAGTGACCATTCTGAGTGATATGCCATCGCCTTATCCTTTCTTGAACAATTTGGTTCCGAATGTGCATACGGGCATCATTGACAAACAATATATGTATAATGGTGACAACTCTGCTCCAACGGAAAATATAGAGTATGACATGATGGTGAAAATAACCCCCGAGATTTGTCCTTATAAAGTAGGTACAACGGATTTGGTCTATGAATGCGAACACTTCTACGGCAATATCTGCGAGCAGATTTACTTCAAGCCGCGGGCACAGCTGCGCTATCAGCATTACTTGGATTACGAGAAGGCTTGGGTGGAGATGGAACTGTCGGCAAACAAGTGGATGATGCTGACTTCACCGTTTGAACAGTTGTATGCGGGTGACTTCTATGTGCCGGCCGTGGAGGAGGGAGGTGCTTATCCGTACGGTCGTCAGGAGACGGAGGCTTTCCAAGACATCAACTTTGGAGACAAGAGTGGGGAGAGTGCCCTCTATAGCCGAAACGGTTTCCCCATCTACCAACGCAGTTGGGATAAGACAAATTCAATGGTGGTGACTGCTAAGGATGACGCCTTGCGTGATGACTATGATGCCTTCATTGATTATGAATGGACCGAACAGATAACCTCGGAAGCCGAAGATGCGGAGGGAAACATCACGACTACGACGCAGACGGTGATGAAGGATGTGGATGTGGTGGCCACACAATGGAGCCATGTCTATAACGATATGGAGAAACTCTATGAACCGGGACGTGGATTCTCCGTCCGCTTGCACCATACTGACCGGCAGGAGGAGGATGGTACGGATACGGATGGCAACACTATATATAAGGATAAGAAAGCCCTGCTCCGTTTCCCGAAAGCGGATACCGAATATCACTACTATGACCATGCTGACAAGAAAGGTCACGACGTCACGGTAGATAAGAGCAAGCATCACCGCTTGGCTGCTGATGGTGTGGCTACGGGTATGGTGCAGATAACTCCTATAGAGAATGCAAACGGGGACAATCCTTACTACATGGTGGGCAATCCCTACATGGCTTCGGTGAGGATGGAACTTTTCTTCAATGCCAATCCTCATCTGGTGAAGACCTATTGGGTGGTAAGCAATGGTGCCGCCTTGAGTGCCACAGAGGCTACAGGCTTGGGTATTATCGGCCCCATGCAGTCGTTCTTTGTAAAGACGGAGGATGGACAGCCTGTGACGAATGTTCTCTTCAGTCCGGCCATGACGGTGAGCCACTTGGTCAGTGGGGCTGCTGAAGCTTCTGAAACAGATGATGCAGAGACTATCTCCTTCACCACCCGCGCCACCGCTAATGTTTCGATGGCACAGACGCGTGTAGTCCTCTCAGCTGAGGCCGACAATGGTTTTGTGGATGAAGAGGATGTGGAGACTTTGCTCGATAGCAACTTGGAGGATGTGCCGATGGTCTATACCGTGGCAGGTACACAGGCGGCGATGGTGAACCGCTTGAACGATGTGACACTGCTTCCTTTGGGACTCTTCGGTGCCGAGGGTGAGACGGTGGATGTGCAGGTGCATGGTGTGGACAGATTCAGCCAGACTCTCTACTTCTATGATGCCTCTACCGGCAAGCAGACGGCACTGGAGGAGGGGACTGCTTTATCCCTAGAAGCCAATGTGCATGGCCGCTACTTCCTGACCACACGTGCTTTGGAAGATGATGCGGCTACTGATGATACCGATTGGCAGGTTCGTGCCTACTCGTTGCAACGGGGCGAACTCATCGTAGCAGCCATGCCGCAAGACAATCTCCGTCAAGTGCGCATCTACGGTGTGAATGGCCATCAGGTTGTGAACGATGCTACAGTTCAAGGTCATGTCGCCACCTATGCACTTCCGTCCGGCATCTATGTGGCAGAGGTGGTTACTGAACGACTCTCCCGTCCACAGGTCGTAAAGGTAGTTGTCAGATAATATGTAAACTGTTTGTCTATATTCTGAAAATTCTCATCACTCGTCATACCTCAGCCTAGGGATGAACTGACATCATCCCTAGGCTAAGGGTGCTTTGTCAAGCACCTGAATGACAGGCATCTGAGTGGGCTGTTCTGGAAATCCCATATTTTGCATCCGACAAAATTCTGTGCCCATCTGTGCGATTCTCACGGGCTTTGTTTTGTATAAATATGCATAGACTTGCATATTTATGCATTTTCATCATCTGTTACCAACTTGAAAAACACGCCTTCTCCACCACATGTGCACAACCGCCACTCTCCGTGTGCACAACGGCCGCATGGAATGTTCACAACCTATAGGAGTGGTTGTGAACAACCGCCAAAGTGAATGTTCACACGGAGGGTGGCGGTTGTGCACACGGCTGGTAGCATGTGTATCGGGACGAGTTTCGTGTTTGCATGAATACACAGAAATATCCGTCATTTCCCTGTGATTCAAAACAGCGGAGCAAGATAAAACAGAAACGCAAGAGTTTTTACCTCACCGTGTCGTGAAAGATTGTGGAATGAACAGAAGGTCAGTTCGGTGTCGTGCAATAAAATCGGAACAAAAGGTATATTGCTCTAAAAGACACCTAAATTTTATTCAAAATGCGATATTTTACAAGAAAAACATCAGGTTGACTGCGTTATTTTACAAATAATCGTTGTTCAGATTGCGTTATTTTGCAAGAAAAGTCTTACTCAGACTGCGTTATTTTACAATAGAATGTCTTTCTTTTGCCGCAACTTGGGGAGGTTTTGTCCCTTTTCACTCTATGGGGGTATCCCGATTTGTCGGGAATTTGCAAACGTTTGCAACTATTTAACGCTTTAAAATGCAATTCTTTGCGATAATGGTAGTATTTTTGTCGTACTTTTGACCCAAGGAAAAAAGGAAACAGATTCTAAATAAATATAAAACCGAAAGATACGATGAAAATACGTTTTCTGATAGCTTACAGAACCCATTGGGGGGAAGAACTGAAGGTGGCTTTGAGCTATGGCTCTTCTGTATCAAAAATGACATCGAAAGAGGTGGTGATGAGTACTACGGACGGCTATTGCTGGAGTGGGGAAGTGGAACTCCCCAAATCGGCCCGCCGACTGGAATACCATTATCAAGTAGTCAATGGTGAACAGGTGCTTCGCCGTGAGTGGACAGCTGCTGGTGTACGCCAGCTTCCGCTTGATGCTAAGGAGCGCCTCTATACGTTGTGCGACCATTGGCGCGATATACCTGTAGAGGCTTATCTCTATACTTCTGCCTTTACGGAGAGTTTCACCCGTCACGCAGGTGCAGTGTCCAAGTTGGCCTATGGCGGACGTACTTTGGTATTGCGTGTGGAAGCTCCTCGTCTGGGACGTGGCCAGGTGTTGGCCATCAGTGGCAGCCATCCGATGTGGGGTGAGTGGGATAC
>JAFXDL010000143.1 GCA_017516265.1 Bacteroidaceae bacterium | reverse complement strand
AAGCTTTTTCCAAGGCTGAACCTCACCCATCCCAAGGCTAAGGCAGGACGAACCCAAGGCTAAGGTTTGTTAACGGAGGGGGGAGAGAGGTTGGGTATCCCCCTAAAACTCCGAAAGGTCAACCTCGGTGACGCCCTGAATGGTGGGGAGTTCAATCTCCTCGGCTCCCCAAACTTTCAGCGTAACGCGGTGCTCCTGCTGGCCGGTGGAGTAGGTGTGTGCGAGGTCTGTCTGATACTCCTCCTGCGGTAGTCCGTCGCCCCAGTTGACAAATCCCACCACACGGTCGCCACTGATGCGAGGGATGGTGAACACTGGATTGGTGTGGTGGATGTACACGAAGGTGGAATCCACACGTCCCTCCTGCACAACCTTGACCTCGTGCCTGATGTCGCTACCTGTGATAGTGACCAGTGCCTGACGGGCTTCAAAGGAGTTGTTCTTCTCCATACTGAAGGTCAGTGTGTACCCCTTCATGGCACGCGATTGTGCGCCTTTGTAGAGATACTTCACCCAAGGAGCCGAAGAGGTGGTGGATATGCTCTCGACATTCGTGTCGATGTCGATGGTGAAGCGTGTGTCATTAGCTCCTGCACTCACGTCGGCCGTGGAGACAGAGAGCGAGTCCATTTGCTTTTGGGTGATGGAGACGAACTGCTGCACGGTTTCGGAACTGAGGGTAATCTTCACCAAGCGTTGTCCGGGCGTGGTATTTTCATGGACATTCACCTTCAAGTCGATGGTGCCTCCCTTTCCAGTGGAGGGGGTGATGGTGACCCACGATTGGTCGGCGGTGGCCGTCCACTCCTTGGCGGAGAAGAACTGGATGTCGATGTCTCCGCCCTGTGAGGGCATACCCTTTGCTGACACGCTCTTCAGTTCGATGTAGGGGTCTATTTTCTCTTCCTTGCAATTGGCAAAGAGAAGGCTGGCGAGCAGTGCGCACACCAGTGTATGCAGATGGAATGTATGTTTCATATCTTTTTTTACTTTATATATTTGTATATTCTTTTAGCACCTATGCTGACGTTATCAGATTCTTCCTCCCTTAGGGGGCGTCAGAATGACAGAGACATCATGCAAATATAATACTTGCGAAAGTTTAATTGTTGATTTTTCATTCAGCGGGAGCACCCAACTTCACCTTTATGGTTTCCTCCTCGTTTGTCCCCATAGCAGGTTGTTCTTTGGTCAGTTTCAGAGTATATATGCCCGCAGGTTGCGCCTTGAGGTTGAAGGAAGATTCGTTGACCACGTTGACGCGCAGATTGGTGAGGTCGGTGCCCGCCTCGTCAAAGAGTTCGGCAATGACTCCGCCCTTCTTCTTCACCGTGAGGATGCGCTTCACTTTGTTGAAGGTGATGCTGGTGGTCTCGGCAATGGAGTGTTCGTCGGCCACCAGTATTTCCCAAGGGCATTGGTCGCCAGCCTTGATGAGTGTCCATTCGGGCGTCTTCTCCGACTTGTAGAAGAGGCGGATGCGGTAGCCGAACTCAATGGGGACGGTGATGATGCAGGAGAAAAAGTAGTTGTTCCATCCCCAATTAGGGTCAAGACTTTCATTGACTACTTCCAATTCCTCAATGATTTTTCCTGATTTGTCTGTCAATGCACACAGGATAGAGCCGGTGAACGAGCCTCCCCCATAATTGCGCAATTCATTAGCTGAGACCAAAAAAGGAATCCCTGTGTAAAACTCCGTTTCCTCGGAAGTAAGGCCCTTTTCCCCCAATCCGATCAATTCTATGTAGTCGCCTCCTGCATCGGGTTTCAGGTCGGTGACTGCTCCTTGTCCGAAATTATAATGGTCATTGTTTCCACCCGTTCCGCTTCCGCTCGGGCGCAGGGCATTGAGGAGAAACCACCCGTTGCAATATCCGTCCCACCCCCAATTGACACTATAGTAACGGTCGGTGGTGTATCCGTCGAGTACGAAGGCGTGTCCGGCATACAAATTGGCTCCCCGATAGAGGACAGGACGTCCCTGCTGGAGTTCATCCGCCAATATGGAATGCCACTCTTCGTCGGTATATTGGTAACGTTCGCGATACAATGCGCTTTTGTCATAATCCATATATGTGGACAAATTATAGGCGATGTCATCCGTAAAAGCACTTGTAGCATCAGAGGTATAATCGGCCTCAAACATGGTCCCAAGGTCAACCATCAGTTGTGCCACCTGATTGGCCTGCTCGATGGTATAGGAACCATTGGTATATTTGTTGGGCATCCCTTCCCAATCATAATAGTGCCCCAAAGTGACAGAGGGACGGTTTATCTTGTTTGTTGCGGTGGTGTATCCGAGCACAGTACCATGTCCGTAAGACGGCCATTTGTGGTAGCGCATCACGATGGCGGTAGCGGTGATGACACATCCCGAAGGAGCCTGTGTTGAGTTCCACCCGATAAACGGACACTTGTTGTTGAAGGGTGCATCCTGTCCCCACTGGGCGGTCTGAAGTTTCACCACCGTCTGTCCGGCACGGGTCAGTGCATGGCTGGTGGGCGAGGTTTCCACTCCGTACTTGCGCCCGTCGTTGATTTGGGTCTTCAGACTCTCGAGCCATCCTTGGATGTGCACGGGCAGGTTCTCTTTTTGGAAATCATTGTCGTAGGAGTATCCGAGGACAGGTTGGGCAATGTCGTCGCCCGAAATAATGACGAACCCCTTTCCCTGAGGATTGTCGAACACATAGAATGCGGGAGCCGAGCCATCGGCACGCGTCTGGGGAGTTTCGCCATCATACACCATCTGCAGATTGCTGACGGAGGTTTGGGGGCTGTTGTTCTTGAAAAAATCCAACGCCATACCACGTGCGGCATCTTCTGAAATGTTTTCGGCATTAGCCGACAGAGCCAATGCGGAAAAGAGAATAAAAAGTCTGTTTCTCATTATATGTCTTGCAATATCTGTTTTTGGGAGGCAAAGGTAAACATTATTTATGAAACAGGACATATTTTGTGTATCCTTTTTCTATACAAGATAAAGAAAAATGCCGGATGTTGGGGAGTGCGACAGGGACAGACGGATGTATCAAAACATTTTCGATTTGTCAACTTTCCGCTGATACATCTGTATACATTTTGCCAATATGGGAAATGGATGTATTTTTGCAGATACAGATGAGGCATAAATTACCATAAACATACACAGTATTATAAGATGAATCATACGAAAAGCATTGGAAAAGCATTGGCATTCGGACTTCTTTTCGGATGCTCTACCCCCATGGAGGCTCAGTATCTTGAGCGAATCTATGACTACATTGAGAACCTCGAAGTCTTTGAAGAGAATCAGGAGGAGGGACACGCCTACTACGTGGCCGACGACCACCTGTCGCTCAATGGCCAGTGGCGTTTCTTCTTTGCCGACAAGCCCGAGGAAGTGCCGCAGGACTTCTTCCTCCCCAGTTTCAGAGATGGCAAGTGGGACAAGATAGAAGTGCCCAGCAACTGGGAGATGAAGGGGTATGGCGACCCCATTTTCCGCAATGTGCCAACACCCTTCAAGGCCACTCCGCCCAATGTGCCCCGCGAATATAACCCTACGGGAGCATACCGCCGCACCTTCACATTGCCCAGCAATTGGAAGGGGAAACAGGTGTTCCTCCGCATGGAGAAGACCCAAAGTGCCTCGTTCATCTGGATTAATGGCCAACAAGCAGGCTACAACGAGGGCGGACAGGAGCCGGCTGAATACGACGTGACACCATTCCTGAAGGCAGGCAAGAATACCATTGCCGTGTGTGTGTTGAAGTATTGCGACGGATACTATCTGGAGGGGCAGGACTATTGGCGCTTGGCAGGTATCTTCGACGATGTGACCCTCTACGCCACACCCAAGACACGCCTGTTTGACTGGTATGTGACCACCGACCTTGACGAGCAATACAGGGATGCTACGCTCAACGTGGCGGTGGACGTGAAGAGCTACGAAGCCACGAACACCACGTATGCCGTGCGTGCTACACTGACCAATGCCAAGGGTACAAAGGTGAAGGAGATGACGACAGAGAGATTCACCATAAACGGCAAGGGAAAGAAGTCGCTGAACCTCGCGTCACCTGTATCGAACCCTGCCAAATGGACGGCAGAGACCCCAACACTCTACGACCTGAAGCTTGAATTGCTGGCCGATGGCGGAAAGGCCATCCAACAGATTACGAGCAAAATGGGATTCAAGGAGACGGAAATCCGCCACCAAACTTTCTACCTGAACGGTGAGCCCATCAAGGTGAACGCCATCAACACACACATGCAACACCCCGAATTGGGTCACACGATGGACGAAGCCACCATCCGCAAGGACATGGAGATACTGAAGCAATACAACTTCAATGCCGTGCGCATCTCGCACTATCCGCCCGTGAACAAGTATCTAGAGCTGGCCGACGAGTACGGCCTCTACATCATCGACGAGACGGGCGACGAGGCACACGCCACGGAGTACATCTCGAACGACCAGCGCTTCCGAGCCATGTATCTCGAACGGGTGCGCCAGATGGTGCTCCGCGACCGCAATCATGCCTGTGTGCTCTTCTGGAGTGCGGGTAACGAGAGTGGGGAAGGCCCCCTCATCACCGAAGTGGTCAAGGAGGGAAAGAGGCTCGACCCCACGCGCTACTTCATGTACGGAGGAAACGCCTATGCCCACCCGGGTGAAGAGATTATAGGCCCCCGCTATCCGACACCTTACGAGCTAGAGATGAACACAGCCATGGTGCCCGAAGAGCAGGACGCACGTCCTTCGTTCATGGACGAATACCTCTCGGTGGCAGGCAATGCCGGAGGCGGATTGGATGAGTTTTGGGACGTGATACGTCGCCATCCGCGTGTGATGGGTGGCGCTATCTGGGACTTTGTGAATCCGGGCCTGACCGAGCGCATACGCCCCTTGAAGGACAGCTCGCCATACAACACACCCGTACACCTGATGAGCAACGCCCATGTGAAGGATGGTGTGCTCCATCTGAGTGGCCACGAAGAGTGGGTGGAGGTGTACCGTAGCAAGAATGTGGAGCTGACGGGCAATGCACTGACCATCAGCTTCGACGTGAAGCCAGGCGAACTGAGCGGTATGTGCGAAGGTGCGCCATACGTGACCAAGGGAAACACCCAATTCGGAGTCGTGCAAAGGGGTAGCGACAAGTTGCAATTCTATCTGCACTCAGGAGTGAAACACACGCTCGACGTGGCCTTGCCCGACAATTGGGTGGGCAATTGGCACCACGTGACCGCCTCGTGGGACAGCAAGGAGATGAAGCTCTACATTGATGGCGAACTGAAGGGCACCGCATCCACCGTACCCCAAGCTCCGCAAAACAACCGTCGTGGAGGACCACAGGAGCGTGGCATACTGAGCAACTTTCCCTATCCGATAAACATCGGCCGATTTGCAGGCAACCATGCACAAGACCCACAAACCACCTATACCGCCGATGCCGAGATGGACAATGTGGCCATCTACAACCAGTGCCTGGCCGACGGAGAAGGAAAGGCAGAGGATGCCGTGCTCTACCTTACCTTCGACGGAAATGGCGACGAGGGCACCTTCTACACCATCTGCACCAACATGCGCACCTATGGTTGCATCTGGCCCGACCGCACCGTGCAACCCGAAATGGAGCAGATGAAGTGGACAACTCAACCCGTCAGCATCCGTCTGATTGATGCTGACCGTGGTGAAACCGAGGTGACCAACCGCCTCCACTTCACCGACCTCACGCAATATGCCTCACACTGGGCCCTGATGGCCGATGGCGAGGTATTGGAAGAGGGAGACATTCAATTCAATGCTGCACCCGGAGAGAAGCAGACGATACGCATACCTTATCATAAACCCGCCATTATCCCCGGCAAGGAGTATCGGGTGATGATTACCAGCTCACTGAAGAAAGACGAAATATGGGCCAAAGCCGGACACGAGGTGGCTTGGGACCAGTTGGAGTTGACATCGTGGTACAAGCACGCACCCGCAAAAAAACTCTCATCTGCCAACCTGAAAGCCGAAGAGGACGACAAGCAGATAAAGATCAGTGGCGAAGGATTCAGCTATGCGATAGACAAGAGCACGGGCAATCTGGCACAGATTGAGTGCGCGGGAAAGGCCATACTCAAAGAACCGCTCTCGTTCAACCTGTGGCGTGCACCGATTGCCAACGAGTTTGACTCGTGGGATGCCTTCCGCGTCAATGGCGGATACGCCGAAGGGTGGGGCAACATGGTTTCCACACTCTTCTATTCGAAGGGATTGACCCAATTGCGCATACGTCCGGCAGAGATACAATTGACGCACAACGAGCACGAAACTACCGTGACCGTACACCAACTCATACAAGTGGGTGCCTCGTCATACGGACAACTCGACCTCTATATACAGGGCGTGCAACTGGCTGGTTTCTCCATCGACTACACCTACAATTTCTACGACGATGGCACCGTGCGAATCAGCAACCACATGAGTCCACAAGGCAAATTGCCCGAAATGCTTCCGCGCATCGGCTTCACCACATCTGTAGCCAACGAGTTCGACCAAATTACATGGTACGGACGTGGCCCCAAGGAGAACTACCCCGACCGTAAGACGGGCTATCCCGTTGGCGTATGGACGAAGACGGTAGCCGACATGTACGAGCCATACCTCCTTCCCCAAGACCATGCCCTGCGCACCGATAACCGCTATGTACAACTCTTGAACAAGGAAGGAAAGGGTGTACAGATTTCGATGGACGAGCACTTCAACTTCAATGCTTACCCCTTCACCACTGACAACCTCACCAAGAGCCAGTTCACCTATCAGTTGCAACCTCAAAAGGACCGCTACACGCTGAATCTCGACTACAACACCACGGGAGTGGGTTGCACCTGCATCTATGTGCTCGATGAGTACAGAGTGAAGCCAGCTGCTTACGACCGGGTGATAACAATCAAGCCGGTGAAATAAAAGCCCCCTCCAACTCCCCCAAAAGGGGAGAGAGGAAGGCTGGGAGTGAGAAATAAAGAGTGAAAAGCGAGGGAAATAAAAGGAGATAAAGCAAAATAGTAGCTTTGCTCATTAGGAAGATAAAGGCCAAATGTCTTGAACTTCGAACCTTGAACTTTGAACATTAAAATTTGAACCAACAAAAAGGGCCGTGTCAAACACTATGACACAGCCCTTTTTTTCTATTTCCTCACGAAGAAGGCGAGGGGGGGATGATTAATACTTGAAGTTGTCCTTCTTCACGTAGATGCGGTAATTCTTGATGCCACCGGGCACTTCCTTCTCCATACGGGGGAGATATTGGAAGGCAGTGAGTGTCTGCACACTACCCAGGTCGATAACGATAGAGTGGGGGAACTTCACACCACCTACAGTGCTCCAATAGGTTGACTCCTGAAGGTCGTAGAGTTTGTCTCCTGCACGGTTTCCACGATTGGTCTCTTCGCTATCGGCATAAGAGATTGTCCACGGCTCGCGACTCAAGCGCTCACCATTCTGATCGAGCAGGTAGCACTCGGCAATACAAGCAATGTCCTTACCATCGTGAGCATCGAGGGCTTCGATACATACGTAGCGACCACTCACGGGAGCACCGAACTTCACCTCTTGCCATCCGTTACCAGGTGCAAAGGCGCCCTTGGCTACAGGAGTCTCACCAGCGAGGTTCAATGTCTGACCCTCCTTGCGATGAGTCTTAGGCTTCACGTTGTTCAACTGGTCGATGATAGGCTTGTTCAAACCTTCCACTACAGGGTTGTCAGTACCCACTACATCGAGCACGATGATTTCGTTCTTACCCTTCTTCAACCAGCATCCGGGCATGTAGAGAGTCTGTTGGGGACCGATATTCCAAAAACGACCGATAGCATGGCCATTGACATATACCTGACCCTTACCCCAAGCTTCCATATTGATAAAGGTGTCGCCCACCTTCTTGAGGTTGAAATATCCACGGTAGTAACCCATCTTGCCAGTGAGTGCATCGTGGCGCATCTCCAGTGTCATGGGGCCTTCGAAGGCATTGAGAGCCGTCTGGTAATCATCGGGGATAGCAGCCATCTCCCAATTCTTGAGGTCGAAGGTTGCAGTGTGGCCATTCACCTCGGTGGTGAGGAGCACCTTGTCAGTAATACCCTTGAAATCCTTGATGGCGCGTCCGAAGTTGATACGACCCATACCCTCAACAAGGATAACCAACACATCGCCTTGCTTCACTGAAGGAAGCGTGAGGGAGGTCTCGTGAAGCACACGGTCGAGCTTGCCGATGTACTTGTCATTGATGAACACCTGTGCATAGTCGTGTCCGTCCTTCAGGGTAAGGAGGCTCTGACTCTTGATTTCGGGCAGGGTGGTAGAGTACTTCACGGTTCCCCAACCCATATCGAGGTCTTCAAAAGTCTTCACCTCACGGCTCTGAGCACGGCTACGGATACCACGGTCAATGGGCACGAATTGCTCCAGCTTCACTTTGGGGAAGGACACGAGAGGCATGGGAGCCTTAGGCACGGCGGGGAGTTTCTTGTCGGAGAACTCGGCCATCATCTCGCGCAACTCGTAGTACTTGGGAGTGGCGTGGCCATATTCGTTGATAGGAGCGTCGTAGTCATAAGAGGTCACGTCGGGTGCAAAGCCGGGAGAGTTGGCTCCTGCCCAATGTCCGAAGCTGGTACCTCCGTGAGTCATGTAGAGGCTGAAGGAAATGCCCTTCTCCAACATTTCGCGCATACCGGCCACCATGTCCTTGCTATCGCGTGTCTCGTGACGTCCGCCCCACTTGTCGAACCATCCGCTCCAAAACTCTGAACACATGAGCGGAGAGTCGGGACGAAGCTCTTTCAACTTTCTGAATTGCTGGTCGATGTTTGAACCTGTACCGAAGTTCATTGTCCACACCAGGTCATCGAGGCCATTGTTGGTGAAGTTGCTTGCCCAGTCGCACTGGAAGAGGGTAACATCGGTGAAACCTGCACGACGCACGATGTCGCGGATGTTGGACACGTAAGGTTTGTCGGTGCCATAAGAGCCATACTCATTCTCCACCTGCACCATGATGATGTTTCCACCACGAGCCAACTGGAGGTCGGCCAATTGCTTGCCCACCTCCTTCTCGAAGATTTCTACACGTTCGAGGAAGTAGGGGTCGTTTTCGCGCAAGCGGATGTCTTTCTTCTTGAGCAACCACCAGGGGAGGCCACCCATTTCCCACTCGGCACATACGTATGGGCCAGGACGGACGATGATGTACATGCCATGCTTCTGAGCCAAACGGCAGAAAGCGGCAATGTCATTGTTGCCAGTGAAATCGAACTTACCTTCCTCTTGTTCATGGATATTCCAAAAGACATAGAGACAGATGGTGTTCATTCCCAAAGCCTTGCACATCTTGATGCGATGCTCCCAATAGGCTTTGGGGATACGCGGATAGTGAATCTCAGCGGCCTTCACCACAAAGGGTTTGCCATTGAGCAGGAAAGTGCCTTTGCCCACCTCGAAGGTCTCGGGTTTGGCCTTTCCGAACGCACTGCCCGTAGCCAACAGGGCAGCAACGAGCAATAAAAGGATTTTGTTTCTCATACGTTGTTTTTAATTGTGAATTATTGATTTTATGAATTATGATTCTTACTTCTGATACACACGCACGTAATCCACTTCGTAGCGGATGGGGAAGGTAGCATCGTCGATGTAGCCTCCATTGTTGCCACCGAGAGCTAAGTTTATCAGCATATAATGAGGCTGATGGAAGGGATTCTTCCCCTTGCCGATTTTCCCGTTTGCCACTTTCGACAGGTCGGTTTCGTTCAGCAATTCATTGTCCAGATAGAGGCGGATGTAGTGTTCGTCCCAATCCATGCGCCATACGTGAAACTTGCTTGCCCAGTCGGGGTCATCGTTGAGGAATTTCTTCAGGGCTATGGCCTTACTGTCCCAATGTGCCATCCAGCGTTGGTCGGTGCCCCATGCCGTATTGGCCAGGATGACAGGTTTTCCCTCCTGACGATAGAACTCCATGATGTCAACCTCACCACATGAGGGCCACTCCATATCGGTGCCAAGTGTCCAGAAAGCCGGCCATGCACCAGGACCTACGGGTATGCGTGCACGGATTTCAAAACGTCCGTATAGGAATTCCTTCTTCCCTTGTGTCTTGATGGATGATGAGGTATATCGGGCATACTTCCTGTTCTTGCGCCAATCATAGCTTTCGGCTTCATACTCGGGATTTTTCACCCGCTCTTGCCGGCCTTCAATGATGAGCAATCCGTCCTGACAGATTGCATTGTCGGATTGGTACCATTGGGCCTCATTGTTGCGGGCAAAACCATGTTCGTAACTCCAAACCTTCTCGTTCGGTTTGCCATC
The DNA here is from genome assembly GCA_017516265.1 of Bacteroidaceae bacterium. Classification (GTDB taxonomy): domain Bacteria; phylum Bacteroidota; class Bacteroidia; order Bacteroidales; family Bacteroidaceae; genus Phocaeicola_A. The sequence goes on along the minus strand of JAFXDL010000143.1, from coordinate 7,755 downwards.
AGTGTCAAACTCATCACTCCACACCAGTTTCCAATCCTGTGCATGGGTGCTCAGTGCCAATGCTCCTCCGAAAAGAGCACAAAGCAAGCGACTTTTCATGAATGTAGTTTTCATCGATTCTCGTTTTTCATGTATAAAACAGTATTAATATGGGGCAAAGATAAACAATAAAATTAAAATCTAAAAATTAAGGACAAGAAATGTAGCAGGAAAGATACATAAAAGGTGCAAACCCATGCAATCTTCCGCATAAAACCATCGAGGATATGTCAAAATGCTGCTATTTGTTTTTTAGGCACGTTTTTTTCGCTTTGCCCAAGGGAACTCCACGGGTTGACGCGGATTTATATTTCATTTTTATACCCGACCATACCTCATGATATTCGTTCAACCTTGGGATGATGTAGGTTCATCTCTGTGCACGGTATTCGGGGGTGTTATCTGTGCTTTTTCAGGTAAAGACGATGGGTGATGCATGAGGGGAGTTCCTCTTCGTAGTGGCTCACCATGATGAGTGTCTTGCCCTGGCGTCTGCAGAAGGTATCGATGACCTCCTTCACCAATTGCCCATTGCGTGCGTCAAGGCCATGCAGAGGCTCGTCGAGGATGAGCAACTGGGGGTCTTTGACAAAGGCCCGTGCCAAGAGGCAAAGGCGCTGCTCGCCACTGGATAGCGTGAGGAAATCGCGTTCTGCCAAATGGGCAATGCCGAATATATCCATCCACCACAGGCATACGGCCTTCTGCTCGGGCAAGGTGCGCCGATAGAGCCCCACCGAGTCATGAAGGCCCGAAGCCACGATGTCGATGGCGGGCAGATTCTTCAAGTAAGCACGGTGCATCTCGGGAGAGACGTAGCCGATGTGTTTCTTGATTTCCCAAATGCTCTCGCCCGTGCCCCGACGACGGTCAAAAAGGGTGATGTCGCAGGCATAGGATTGCGGATTGTCGGCACAGACGAGACTCAACAGGGTGGATTTTCCCGCCCCATTCTCGCCCGAAAGTGCCCATCGCTCACCATTCATTACCGTCCAATCCAGTTCGTTCAGGATGGTGCGCTGGCCATATCGGATGGACACCTTGTGCAACTCCACGATACGCCCGGCATCCACATCGTCCGTCCGACGGGGAAGCCCCAGGAGGCGTTGCTCCCTCGCGTCGTCCAACACACGAACGGGGTAGGGAGAGCGTGTCTGCCGGTATTCGTCCACCGTCTGTTTGGTGCCGCATGTCATCTCCTCCACATGCACCACATGGGTGATGAAGGCAGGGATGTCCTCGGCCTTGGAGAGCACCAGGATGAGCTGGAGGTCACTCTCCCTGACCAGTGTCTCAAGCAGGTGGCGCAATTGGGTGCGGGCTTCAGCATCCAACCCGATGAAGGGGTTGTCCAGTATCAATACACGCGGATTGCCCAGCAATGCCTTCGTCAGGTGAAACTTACGCATCTCACCACTGGAGAGCAGGATGGAGGTTTTGGGCAACAGAGCCTCGATGTCAAACATGGCATATAGCCGGCGTCGCATCTCGGGGTCGCCTCCCTCGGGCATCAGTTCGCCCACGGTGGGATATATGTCTGCATCCTGACTATTCCATCGTTGCTGGTAGTAGTAGCTCCCTTCAGCTGTATCGCCATACGTGTCGCGAAAAGCCATGTAGCGGATGTTGTCGAAAGCCATCGTGGAGGTGCGGGGCGAGAAGTCATACACCACATCGTTCATCAGCAGGGGGTATTTGCCGATAATGGTGTTCACCAGTTCGCTCTTTCCGCCTCCATTGGGCCCAACGATGGCCAGTTGTTCACCAGCTTCGAGCACAAAGTTTATGGGGGTTCTCATCCGATGAAGCGGATGACGGGCAATGCCTTCGTTTATTCTGATTATTGTCATAAGGTTGAGGGTTTTAAAGGGTTTAGAGAGGGAGATGGGGGGAATTTACACCTTCCTGCCGGGATTCTTTTGAAGGAAATCCTTCCATCCCCGATAGCCTTTTTCCATCGATGGACGTCCCATCTGCAGGTAGTGGCAATAGGCCACACCCAGCGCATCCGTAGCGTCCAACGAAGGGCCGAAGTCTTGGGTTTCGATATGGAGCATACGCTGAAGCATGCCTGCCACCTGCTCCTTGCTGGCAGCACCATTGCCGGTGATGGCCATCTTTATCTTCAGGGGGGCATATTCGGTGATGGGGATATCCCGGCTGATGGCAGCAGCCATAGCCACTCCCTGCGCACGTCCGAGCTTGAGCATGGATTGCACATTCTTGCCGAAGAAGGGAGCCTCGATGGCCAGTTCGTCGGGCAAATAGGCCTCGATGATGCCCGTGACACGCTGGAAGATGTGCCCCAACTTCAGATAGGGGTCGTTCATCTTGCGCAGGTCGATGACCCCTAGGGCCAACACCTCGGGCTTGGTGCCTACTACCTTCAGCACCCCGTATCCCATGACGTTCGTACCTGGGTCGATACCGAGGATAATCTTTTCTTTTACAGGCTGTATCACTCGATGACCTCCATTAATGTAGGGAAAGCAATCACTTTTTCTTTGAACACCTTCAGCATTTCGGCATTCAACTTCATACCTTGTGCCGTATGCCATTGGTGAAGGGTGCGCGAGTCTTCCACCTCCCATTGGAGCGAGAAACATTCGGTATCCTGCTCCTTGTGGCTGAGGATGCGGGTGAGGCGGGGATGTCCCAGCAATCCCTGTTCCTCCACTTGGGGGATATACACTTCGTGAATCCAGATGACAAAGTTGCGTGCTTCGCCTTCATCAATCTGATAAGTGGTATTGTAAATCAACATAGCTTTATTTAATATAATCCAATCAAAAAAAATTCAGGCACGGATTACACGGAGCAACACGGTGTTATTGTTTGTTTCCTTGAATATCCGTGCAATCCGTGTAATCCGTGCCTAAAAAGAAAGAGAAGCGGTTTTTTAATTCCAACTTCTCTTCATTTATCTTTTTTTGTGGAGCATACGAGAGTCGAACTCGTTACCTCTTGACTGCCAGTCAAGCGCTCTAGCCAAGTGAGCTAATGCCCCATTCCCTAATTGCGGTGCAAAGATACGCAGTTTTTTTATTTCTGCAAAATAATTGCGGAATAATTTCGATTTTTTTCTAAAAATGCCGTATCTTCGCGTCCGATAACCCCTATATATATAAAGGTATAAGAAAAAGAGAGAAAAAAACGTGATACAGGAATACCAACTTCGCCTTTTGCCACAACAGGCATCCAGCGAACAAGCCATCATCCAATATGTTGCCCGCGAAAAGGGGATGGATGCACGCACCATCAAGGCCGTGCGCACCCTGAAGCGTGGCATCGATGCCCGCCAACGCACCATCTACGTGAACCTGACCGTGCGGGTATTCATCAACGAAATGCCTCCGAAGGAGGACTTCGTGCGCACCGACTACCCCAACGTCGAAGGCCGTCCGCAAGTCATCGTCGTAGGCGCAGGGCCCGGGGGCCTGTTTGCCGCATTGCGACTGATTGAACTGGGGCTTCGTCCCATTGTGGTCGAGCGCGGAAAGGACGTACATACCCGCCGTACGGACATTGCCCGCATCTCGCGCGAGCACAAGGTGGATGCCGAGTCAAACTACAGTTTTGGCGAGGGTGGGGCAGGTGCCTACTCCGACGGGAAGCTCTTCACCCGAAGCAAGAAACGGGGAAATGTGGATAAGATTCTGAATGTCTTCTGCCAACACGGAGCCAGCACATCCATCCTCTCCGACGCACACCCTCACATCGGCACCGACAAGCTCCCGCTCGTCATCGAAAACATGCGAGGCACCATCATCCGCTCAGGTGGAGAGGTACACTTTGAGACCCGCATGGATGCACTGATTATCGAGAAGGACGAGGTGAAGGGCATCGTCACCCACACCGGGCGCGAGTTCATGGGGCCCGTCATCCTGGCTACGGGCCACTCGGCACGCGATGTCTTCCGCTGGTTGCACACCCATGGAGTGACCCTCGAAGCCAAGGGACTGGCCGTGGGAGTACGCCTGGAGCACGAGGCACACCTGATTGACCAGATACGCTATCACAACAAGAACGGACGGGGACGCTATCTGCCTGCAGCCGAATACAGCTTCGTAGCCCAAGCAGGAGGCCGGGGAGTATATAGTTTCTGCATGTGCCCAGGAGGCTTTGTTGTGCCTGCCGCTACGGGCCCCGAGCAGGTGGTGGTCAACGGCATGTCGCCCAGCAATCGGGGAGGCCGGTGGAGCAATTCGGGCATGGTGGTGGAGATTCATCCCGAGGATGTGGTTCAGGAAAACTTGCTACCCGAGGGAGTGCCCACGGACGATGCACTGGTCATGATGTATTTTCAGGAAAAGATGGAGCGCGAGTGTTGGCTGGCCGGAGGCATGAGACAGACGGCTCCGGCACAACGCATGGCGGACTTCACCCGCAAGAAGCTGAGCTACGACCTTCCTGCCACCTCCTATTCGCCAGGGGTGGTATCCTCGCCCTTGCACTTCTGGATGCCCTCATTCATCACCGGACGGTTGGCACAGGGCTTCCAGCAATTCGACCGTATTTCGCGCGGTTTCCTCACCAACGAGGCACTCATGATAGGGGTGGAGACACGCACCTCGTCCCCCGTGCGCATCGTGCGCGACCGCGAAACCCTGCAACACATCACCGTGAAAGGCCTTTTCCCCTGTGGCGAAGGAGCTGGCTATGCTGGAGGCATCGTCTCGGCAGGCATGGATGGCGAACGGTGTGCCGAAGCCGTGGCACACATGATGGGAGTGGAGGGAGTTTGAGGTTCAAGGTTCAAAGTTCAAGACCCAAAACTCAAAAACAAGCAAAGCTATTGTCAACTCCTGTACTCTTGAACTCCTAAAATATTTAGGCACGGATTACACAGATAAATTATAACCTTCGGGTATATAACTGAATTTCCGTGTAATCCGTGCCTGAATAACATGCATCCATTTTCAGCACATCCGCAATCGGAGGAGGAATCATGCTTCGCCCGTAGCGGTAGTAGGAGGCGTAGTAGGAGGCGTAGCATTGCCTTCGGCTTTCGCCTCGCCATTCTTTCGTCCGCGCCCGCGTCTGTTCTTACCTCCCCGGTGCGTACGTTTCTTCTTCGGAGCCGCATCTGTAGTTTCCGAAAGTGGTGTATTCTTCGGTTCCTCCGTCACAGGCACATTCTTCGAGGCATCGGATTCTGACGCCTTCGGTGCAGACGTATCCTTCGGTGCAGCCTCATTATTCTTCTTGTTCTTCCCGGCACCTTGGGACTTGTGTCCGCCACGCTTGCGGTTACGGTCTCCCTTGCCACCGGATTTTCCGCCACGTCCGCGCCCCTTGTCGCCCTTGCGTCCGGGCTTGTATTCGGGCGCCTCGCCCAGTTCTTCGGGCACCGGCAATTTCTCTACATCCTTCTCGATGAACTCCTCAATGGAGCGGAAACGCGTCTGGTCCTTAGGCCCTACGAAGGTGATGGCACGCCCCTCATTGCCCGCACGGGCCGTACGTCCGATGCGGTGCACATAGTCCTCGCAATCATGCGGCACATCGAAATTGATGACCAGTGAAATGTCGTCAATGTCAATGCCACGCGACACGATGTCGGTAGCTACCAGGATGTCCACACGGTCGTTCTTGAACTCATGCATGACGGCATCGCGCTGAGCCTGGTCAAGGTCGCTATGCATCTCGCCCACATTCAGTTTCATGCGTTGCAGTGCCTTGGTCACCTCCTTCACCTTCAGTTTCGATGAAGCAAAGATGATGACCCGTTTGGCCGGTTCGTCCTTGAACAGATGCTGTATGATGCCCAACTTCTGCGGTTCGGTGCAGATGTAGGCTCCCTGTTGGATTTTCTCGGCAGGCTTGCTCACGGCCAGCTTCACCTCCACGGGGTTCTTCAGAATCGTGCGTGCCAGCTGGCGTATCTTCTCGGGCATCGTGGCACTGAACATGATGGTCTGCCTTGTCTCGGGCAACAGTTTGGCTATCTGCATGATGTCGTCCGAAAATCCCATGTCCAACATGCGGTCGGCCTCGTCGAGGATAAAGAAACTCACGCGCGACAAATCCACATACCCCATGTTGATGTGTGCCAGCAATCGGCCCGGTGTGGCAATCACCACATCAGCCCCCAGCGTCAGTCCCTTCTGCTCCTGGGCAAAGCGTATCCCGTCATTACCGCCATACACCGCCACACTGCTGCTGTTGGTGAAATAGCTGAAAGCCTCCATCTGCTGGTCAATCTGCTGGGCCAGCTCACGCGTGGGCGACATGATGATGCAGTTGATGGCATCTTCGGGATAGCCCCCTTTGCTCAACTGATTGAGCACAGGCAACAGGAAAGCTGCGGTCTTGCCCGTGCCCGTCTGTGCCACACCGATGAGGTCGTGCCCTTCGAGGATAGGGGGGATGGTATGCTCCTGCACTGGTGTGCACTCCTCGAAATTCATCGCATCCAGTGCATCCAGCAAACAATCTTCTAAATCTAGTTCGTCAAAATACATCTTATATATTGATTATATATCTTACTTTTTCTATTGAATCTGTATCATCGAAGTTGCAAATTTAGTGAATAAACCTATAAAAATGGGTATTTCAAGTAGGAAAATGGCCAAAAATATGTTTTATAACATAAAAATCGGGCTATTTTTATGGTCGCATCATGAAAAAGCAGTACCTTTGCCCCCGATTTCGGAAGGGGCAGCGATGTCCGTTTCTCCGAAAGGCGAGACGAAAACGGCTCCCTTGCCACCCTCCACGGGGGGTGACAAATGCGAGAAAACAGAGAAGAATGGGGGCCAAGTATGAACCAAAACCGTATTACATGAAACATGTAAAGTGGATTTTTGTTGTCTTATTTATCGTGTTGGTGTCCTTCGTGGACAAAGATAACATTTTCAGCGGACACAATGTAGGGGACAAAGCACCCCAGTTCACATTGACCGCAACCGACAGGGCAGGGCAGTCCCTGAGCCTCAAAGAGCTTCGAGGCGAGTATGTACTGCTGAGTTTCTGGGCCAGCTATGACGCTGCTTCGCGTATGCAGAATGTGTTGCTACACAAGGCCATAGCCGAGATGCCTGGAGGAGTAAAGATGGTTTCAGTGTCGTTTGACAAGTACCACTCGGTATATAGCGAGACCATCAGACATGACAAGATTGATCCTGCGGTCAGTTTTGTAGAGTTGGCAGGTGAGCGTTCACCCTTGTTCAAGCAATACCGCCTGAATCGGGGGCTCAAGAACTACCTGCTCAATCCCGATGGCGTAATCATCGCCAAGGATGTGCAAGCTGATGAGCTGGCCGCGTATGTAAAGAAAGAGGCTGAGAGTCAAGTGTGACTCCCAGCCTTTTTTTTGTTACTATTGGTGTCTGCCAAATAAAGTTTTACTGCAGGGTGATGGGGACTCAGGAATGACAGAGACGCATGATTCACTAGGGTAGCTAGTAGCTCACACTCGTTGCTAGTCACTATCCATATTTAATTGTCCATTGTCCATTGTCCGCCTCGCTTTTGTATTTTTCGCTTTTCACATAGAGGTTGTTCACCGACTGCCCATTTATGAATGGAGCGTCACCGACATGTCTTGTTTTATTATCATTTTTTCAACAATTCCTTATCACATTTCCATAATCGATTTTGCACATATACAGCTAATAATCCGCACCGCAAAGGGGATGGCTCAAAATCTTACGCGGGTGGCAGAAGAGGGGCATTGGTAATGAAAATTTTTTAGCGGACGGATGAAGAATTTTT
>JAFXDL010000142.1 GCA_017516265.1 Bacteroidaceae bacterium | reverse complement strand
GAATTGTCGGGACCTGCCGGAAAACTTTGGCGGACATACCTATGCGGCAGGCTTGTCGATGAAGATAGAGCATGTGGAGGAGTTTACCCGCAGGTTTGAGGAGTATGTCACAGAACATATTCTGCCCGAACAGACCAAGGCAGCCATCAATATTGATGCCGAACTGGATTTCAAGGAAATCTCTACCAAGTTCTTCAACGACCTGAAGCGTTTCAATCCCTTCGGGCCGGATAACCATAAGCCGATTTTCTGTACCCATCAGGTATATGACTACGGAACCAGCAAGGTGGTAGGGCGCGAACAGGAACACATCAAGTTGGAGCTGGTGGACAACAAAAGCAATAATGTGATGAACGGTATAGCCTTCGGACAGAGTTCGCAAGCCCGCTACATCAAGACCAAGCGTGCCTTTGACATCTGTTACACCATTGAGGAGAACACGCACAAGCATGGCGAAGTGCAACTGCTCATCGAAGATATCAAACCATTTGAAGAAGAATAATTCATGAGAGTGGGCCAAAGATAATTTCAGGCACGGATTACACGGATTTTGCGGATTCCCTATTTCCTGTTTTTTTACTCAAAGAAGGTTATAATTAATCCGTGTGATCCGTGCCTGAAATTGCGTGAGTTCGACATAAGGAACGGAGTAACTACAACTCTCCCTCTAAGTTAGAGGGAGTCCCCGCAGGGGGAGGGCGTGTGTCTATAAAGGGGAGGAGTTTTAGTTACTTTTGTGCACGAAGTTCTTTTATACCGAATTCACGTTAAAGTTTTGGCAATAGAATTATATGAGCCGCTATCACGACATATTGCAGCAATACTGGGGTTACACCGCTTTCCGGGGCATTCAGGAAGAGATTATTGAAAGCATCGGTAGTGGGCGTGATACACTCGGCCTTATGCCTACGGGAGGTGGCAAGAGTATCACCTTCCAGGTACCGGCTTTGGCACAAGAGGGGCTCTGTCTGGTGATAACCCCCTTGATAGCCTTGATGAAAGACCAGGTGAACAATCTGCGTGCACGGGGTATCAAGGCTGCTGCCATCTATACCGGACTGACACGTGACGAAATCATCGTGGCGCTGGAAAACTGCATCTATGGCAATTACAAATTCCTCTACATTTCTCCCGAGCGCCTCTCTTCCGAACTCTTCCTGGTCAAACTGAAGCGCATTCCCGTGACAATGATCACGGTGGATGAGAGTCACTGTATCTCCCAATGGGGATACGACTTCCGTCCGGCCTATGTGAAGATAGCCGACATTCGCAAGATGTTGCCCGGTGTGCCCGTGTTGGCCCTGACGGCTACGGCCACTCCCGAAGTGGTGAAGGACATACAGGTACGCCTCGAGTTCAAGCAGGAGAATGTCTTCCGCATGAGTTTCGAGCGTGAGAATCTGGCTTATGTGGTACGGCCGACAGACAGCAAGGTGCACGAACTGCTCCATATCCTGCAACGCATCCCGGGGAGTGCCATCGTCTATACCCGTAGCCGCAACCGTACCCGCGAAGTGGCTGAGTTCCTCCGTCAGCAGGAGATTACGGCCGAGTTCTATCATGCCGGGCTTCCCAATGTGGATAAGGACATCCGTCAGGGCAAGTGGCAGCGAGGGGAGTCGCGGGTCATGGTGGCTACGAATGCCTTTGGTATGGGAATCGACAAACCCGATGTACGCCTGGTTGTCCATGTCGATTTGCCCGATTCACCCGAAGCATATTTCCAGGAAGCCGGACGTGCCGGACGCGATGGCGGTTTTGCTTATGCCGTCCTGCTGGTCAGTTCGCGCGATGCACAGACCTTGAAGCAACGCATTCCCAATACCTATCCCGACAAGGAGTTCATCCGCGAAATCTATGAACACCTGAGCTATTACTATCAGTTGGCCATGGGCAGTGGTGAGGGAGTGACCTATGAGTTTGACCTCGACAAGTTCTGCCGCAACTTCAAGCATTATCCCGTGCCTACGGACAGTGCCTTGCGTATCCTCACCCAAGCAGGATATATCGAGTATGTCGATGAGCAGGAGAATGCTTCGCGCCTGATGTTTGTCGTGCGGCGGGATGAACTGTACGGACTGCGCAATGATGCCGACACCGACAATCTGTTGCGTGTCCTCCTGCGCTCCTATACCGGCTTGTTCTCCGACTATGTCTATATCGACGAGCATCTGTTGGCCCGTCATGCCGGACTGGATTTCCATCGGGTGTATGAGATATTGAAGTCGCTGAACTTCAATCGCATCATCCGCTATATTCCCCATAAGAAAACCCCATTGATACGATATGTGCGTCAGCGCGAAGAGAAAGAGCGGCTGGTGATTCCTGCCACTGTCTATGAGGACCGCAAGCGGGCCTATGAGAGCCGCATCGGTGCCATGATAGAGTATGCCACGGCCGTAGATAAGTGTCGTAGCCGGATGTTCCTCTACTATTTCGGAGAGAAGAACGAACACGATTGTGGCCAGTGCGATGTCTGTCTGAGCAATCATCCTACAGGCCTCAAGCGCGGAGTCTTCAAGGAGGTCTGCCTGCTGCTGAATAAACTGTTGCAAGAGTCGGGTGGGGAACTCTCCCTGCTCGCTTTCCTTGAAAAGGCCGAGTCCCTTTGTTCCCGTGAAAAAGCCGTAGAGGTACTCCGTCACCTGCAGGCTGAAGAGCAGATAGAGATGTATGGTGAGCTGATAAGATTGATGAAACCTCTCCCTAAGGGAAAAAGTTAATTATAACAGTGAAACTGCCTCGTCCTTGTTCTCTCCCCCTTTGGGGGAGTTGGAAGGGGCTAAACAACATAACAATGACAACAAATAACCAACCCTCTCCTCTGGTGGAGAATCTGATGTATGCCGCCTCCATGTGTGTGGCACAAGGTAAGGCAGACGATGCCATCCTGCTGTATGACAAGGTCATCGCCCTGATGCCCCACTATGCCCAAGCCTATTACGAGCGTGGCCGTGTCCGTCATCAGGCAGGTGATGTACAGGGTGCATCCGATGACCTGAAACAAGCCTTCCGCCTCTCTCCCGAACTGGAGAAGGAAATCACCGGACATTTCCATGCAGGTACAGGCACCTCGAAGTGCAAGTGATTCGGCTTTCCCCATTGGATTTTGGGCGGTTGTTTTTATAGAACACACCTATAGCGTTATCTCAGGGCAAAAAAGGGACTTTTCCCATAAGTTTGTGATCCTTTTGTTCCAGCTTCAAAAAGTAGCATAGTCTTTCTTATGAATAACTATTCAAGAGGGCCAAGAATAACTGTTCAAGCGTACCAAGAATAACTATTCAAGTACATCATGAATAACTGTTTGTGGGATGGCTGAGAATGCATCACTTTTACAGGCAGAACAAAATGATATAAACAAATCCTCTTTGTCCATTGATAATATTTGTGTGTAATCTGAGCTATAAGAAGAGACTAGAGAACCGCCCCTTGTCCAATCAGTGCTTTATTAGGTTCTCAATCAGTACTTCATTAAGTTCTCAATCAGTGCTTCGTTAGGTCCTCAATCAGTGCTTCATTAGGTGCTTAATCAGTGCTTCATTAGACCTTTATGAAGCACTGATTGAAACTCCCCCCCATTTACAACACGACAAAGTATAGCAAAATTGTAGTAGCAAATGGAGAATCGTACCTTGTAAAAGGTAAGTGGCCCATAAAAAAGTGTGTTCTTCAACATGTTTAGCGAAATAATTCAGAATTGATAATTTATAATTCACAATTATTCTCTATCTTTGCCGCTGAGTAGGACGAAGTGTCGTCTGCTCAAAAGACATTTGGAATATAGCGTTTTAATGCTATTGTCATTTTGTCCCTGAGAAACTTCCACAATTGAAAGGGCGATTACCGAGACAATAGGCACATGAAACGCCTACGCGATAGCGTGGGTTGTGCTTGTCAGGTAATCAAGTATGTGGAAGTACTTTCAGGGCGTGATAAACCAACTCACGCTTTTCTTTTATAGTTATGCGTGGGAAAACAGAGAAAAACAAATTAACCATTATGTATAACATTAAAAGAAAAAGAGTATGAAGAAGATCTTTATTTCATGTCTTTTGGCATTGATGCCTCTATTGGCCAGTGCCGTGAAAGTGCGGATTGACGGAATTTGGTACAATCTGGATGTTGACAAGAGAACGGCGGAGGTTACAAGGTCGAGTGACAATTGGGCGGTCTATGATGAATGTTTTGACTATGTGGGGAATGTAGTTATTCCTGAAACGGTGCAATATGAGGGACAAAACATTGACGTGTTAGGTATTGGTGAGTATGCATTCTTTCGTTGTAAGGCTTTGACTTCTGTGGCATTCCCCAATAGCCTTACGAATATTGGACAAGATGCATTTCGGGATTGTACTAATTTGAATGGAGTGACCATACCCGAAAAACTTCGGAAAATTGGATCTCATGCTTTTTCGCACTGTTCCAGTCTGACTTCTATTGTGATTCCTAAAAATGTGGATGACATTGGAGCATGTGCGTTTGAGTACACAGGATTGACTTCTGTAGTCCTTGATGCAAGAAAATACAATAGCATGGGACATGACGTTTTTGCAAATTGCAAAAACCTGACATCTGTTACCATTGGTGAAAATATAACGTTTCTTGGTGCATCAATGTTTGGAGGATGTGTTAATCTTAAATCTATAGAAATACCAGAAAATATAGTTTCATGGGGTTCGTATGGTGGAAGTCGCATATTCGAAAACTGTACATCTTTGACTTCTGTGACTCTTCCCGATAACATGACGATTATTCCTTCCAACATGTTTGATGGTTGTACGGCTCTTACCTCCATAGATATTCCAGAATCTGTAACAGAAATAGAAGGCCATGCATTCTGCAATTCAGGATTAACCTCTATAACCATTCCAAAGAATGTAACACTTATAGCGTCGGGTTTTTTGAATAATTGCAGGAATCTAACTTCCATTGTAATTCCTGATAATGTAAAAGATTGGAGAGATGGTGGGCAATTTGATGGTTGTACAGCTTTAGAATCAGTGACAATAGGTTCAGGCGTTTCTATTATACCAAGTTCTATGTTTGCAAATTGTACCAGTTTGAAGACAATTACAATTCCCGATAATATAGAAGCTATTTATCCAAGTGCCTTTGCGGGGTGTATCCGATTGGAATCTATAAAAATAGGTAGCGGAGTTCGGAGTATTGGAGATGCTGTATTCGAGAACTGTACTAATCTGACAGATGTGTACAATTGTGCAGCGCAAGTCATAACTTATTTTTTTAACTATAATGATCCTTTCAGAGGCTTCTATCCTGAAGAAGCGACCCTTTACGTACAAGATTCACTCTATTTCGATTATAAGAGTGCCGATAAGTGGAAAGACTTTGGTACAATCAAGACTCTTTCGGGAGAAGTACTCTCATACACCAACAAATTGGTTTACATGGTGGACAGTGTGGAGTACAAGAGTTATGAAGTGGATTACAAGACTCCACTTATCCCCGAAGAAGCTCCAGTGAAAGAGGGACATACCTTCAGCGGATGGGACGGACTGCCCGAAACAATGCCGTGGCATGATGTGACCGTCTATGGCTCGTTCATCCCCAACAAATATACGGTCACTTGGCAAGTGGATGGCGAAGTGGTGAAGAGTGAACAGGTTACGTATGGAACAGCCATTCCCGTACCCGAAACCCCGGTCAAAGAAGGACATACCTTCAGCGGATGGGACACTATCCCTGAAACGATGCCTGCCAAGGACTTGACTCTGACGGGAGTCTGCATCCCTAACAAATACACGATTGCCTATATGCTTGACGGTTCTCTCCTTCAGACAGATACCATCACGTATGGAAACAGTGTGACACCCTGCCAAGTTCCAGAGAAGGAAGGCTACACTTTCAGTGGTTGGAGCGAATTGCCCGCAACTATGCCTGCTACAGACCTGGTAATCAATGGCGCTTACACCATCAACAAGTACCGTTTGACCTACCTGGTGGATGGTGCAGTATATAAGGAGTACGAAGTCGCCTACGGTGATACCATCATTGCCGAAGCCGCTCCTGTCAAGGACGGTTACCGGTTCGGAGGTTGGAGTGAAATCCCCGTGAGAATGCCGGCCCATGATGTACAGGTCGATGGTGTGTTCATCGAAATAGTCTATTGTGGCCGTCCGGTCATCAGCTATGCGGATGGGATGCTGACATTTACCAGTCAGACCGAGGGAGTGGAGTTCGTCTCTTCAATCACTTGCGATGATGTCAACACTTATCGCGATGCACAGGTTGCCCTCTCTGTTGCTTATAACGTCAGTGTATATGCCATCAAAGAAGGATATGAAAACTCTGACACCGTCACTGCCGTTCTTTGTTGGATAGAGTGCGACCATCAGGATGAAGAGGAGAAGGGTATTCTGAAAGTTGCTTCAACTCCTGCCCTTATCCAATCATCCAATGGCATCATCACCATCCAAGGATTGGAGAAGGGTACGTCCGTATCCGTTTACACCGTATCAGGCATGGAAGTGGCTAGTGGTGTGGCCGAAGAGAATGTGACTTTGACACTTGGTACCCAAATGACAAAGGGTGAAGTGGCCATTGTGAAGATGGGTGCAAAGAGTGTGAAGGTGATGATGAAGTAAGGGAAGCACCTGTGGTATTCAGTCTTAGCAATCATATGCCTATAATTATCAAGTAATTACATCTTTTGTTGCCCCTTCTCCGAAGGAACTATAAAGGCTTGTCAAGTGAACTGTTATTCATTTGTCAAGCCGTTAGTTATTCACTTGGGGTAGCCGTAAGTATTTCACTTGAGAAGCCGTAAGTATTTCGCTTACCTAGCCGCAAATAGGGCATTCAGGAAGTGCTCTTCATTTTGGGGTTCAAAGTTTAAGGTTCAAAGTTCAAGATTCACTCCTGATACTATTCTTCGCTTCTGAAGAACAAACTCCGTTCGGGAACCGAACAAACACGGTTCGCGAATGGAGTTTATTGTTTATAGAAACATAGTCATAAAAGCGGGTAGCATCACTACACCCTGGTCTTTTCGCAAGTCTTTGGTGTACACCAGATAACTATGTAGGATTCTTTCGGGATACTTCTTTTGGAAGGCATCGAGCGAGGCATGTGTCTTGTATCCGGATGATTTGACCTCTATGGGACAGATTTTGTTTCCGCGTGAGAGCAAGAAGTCAATCTCGTAATTATGCTTGCCACTTTCTGTCGGCCATGTATGATAGTAGAGTTCGTTGCCAGCTGTCTTCAACATTTGGGCAACGATGTTTTCATATACATAACCGAGATCGGCTGAAAGCTTGTTGCTGAGCAATTTCTGATAGATGATGTTTTCTGTGATGTCCTTGTCCCAAAAGGCCAACGTGATGAAAAGCCCTGTGTCATTCATGAACATCTTGTACTGGCTGTTATCCTCGTGGAGTGAGAAGCCTACATTCGGGTCGTTGGCATGGTGTGAGAAGAGTACCACCTGTGAGTCTTCCATATCCTGCAAAAGTTCTTCCATCCGGTCTTGTTTGCCTTGGTTGATGACACTGGAAATTTGGTAGCGTGAGGCATTCTTGTTCAGTTGTCCAGGAATGGCATGAAATATTCTGGTCATCTTTCCTGTAGGGTCTATTTTTCGGAAATCGTCGGCATACAGCTCTATGATTTCCCGTTTCACGGCATCCACCAGACTCAGGTTGTTTGATTCCAGATAAGCGTTTACGGCCTGCGGCATTCCTCCCACCAGCATATAGAGGCGGAAGTCTTGTAACAACTTGCGTGTGACACTATCCCCCAAAGATATTTTCTGTTCAAAGACTTCGCGAAGCATGGGGATTGTCGCTTCGTCTCCCATGACCCATCTGAACTCTTCATAATCCAACGGATAGAGTGTAAGCCTCGTCTCTTCGCTGGGTATGCGTATGTTTTGGATGTTCTTTTTGATAGAGATGAGCGAGCCTGTCTCAATGTAGTCATAGCGATGATCTTTCACCAGCTTGCGGATTGCCTGACGGGCCATCGGACAATTTTGTATCTCATCAAAGATGATGACCGACTTGCGGGGTATCAGTCGTTTCTGATAATGGAATTGAAGGCGGAGCAACAGGCTGTCGAGGTCAGAAATGTCGTTGAACAAGTCCCTGACCTCCTGCGGTGCTTCGGTGAAGTCGATAGAGATATACGATTCATATTCACGTCTGGCAAACTCTTTCGCCAAAGTGGATTTTCCCACTCTGCGTGCCCCTTTGATGAGCAAGGCCGTGCTACCGTCACGTTCTTGCTTCCATTGTAGCATCTTGTCGTACAACTTACGCTTG
The DNA here is from genome assembly GCA_017516265.1 of Bacteroidaceae bacterium. GTDB lineage: Bacteria > Bacteroidota > Bacteroidia > Bacteroidales > Bacteroidaceae > Phocaeicola_A. Next base: position 7,040 of record JAFXDL010000142.1, on the reverse strand, counting down.
AATATTCTTTTTTCCATTACTGCCTACTCTTTGATTTTGGTGCAAAGTTATACTCTTTGCCGAAAATCTCACAATTTTTACTTGTGAAAATGCCGAAAATCTCACAATTTTAACCGTTTTGCCGAAAATCTCATAATTTATCTATAGGAAAATGCCGAAAATCTCACAATTTACTGTTCCAGATAATGTTTTCTGTGAGGTATGACCTTGTGGATGGCTATACTCTGCAAAGTACAATGCTCAAATAGTTGATTTCCTTAAATTGACTGAAGAACGAATAGCCGAATGGTTTCTCACTTCCCCGGCCGCAAACAGGGCATTTAGGAAGTGCTCTTCATTTTGGGGTTCAAAGTTCAAGGTTCAAAGTTTAAAGTTCAAGATTCAAAGTTTAAGGTTCAAGATTCACTCCTTATACTATTCTTCGCTTCTGAAGAACAAACTCTGTTCGGGAACCGAACAAACACGGTTCGCGAACGGAGTTAATCATGTTCTTCCGAAGATAAAACTTGTCTGAGAAATGACATCCTGTTTTCCAAAAATGTTATAACTTTTTTGGATTTGATTCCGAAAATGTTATGACTTTTTCGGAATTGACTCCAAAAAAGTCATCTTGAACAACGCGGAAATCCGTGCCGGGATATTCACGAATACTTCCGGGGATAGCGGAAGAGGATGCTGAGCAGGGCGAAGAGTCCCATGACCATGGGGTAAAAGAGGTAGGGGATGATGCTGGCGGGAGAGATGGAGGCAAGGCCGGCGGCCATCAGCATCTGTGCTCCATAGGGGATGAGGCCCTGTGCAAGGCAACTGAAGGTGTCGAGGAGACTGGCACTCTTGCGGCTATCGACCCCGAAGCGGGTGGCGATGTCGTGGGCTATGGGGCCGGTGGTCATGATGGCGATGGTATTGTTGGCGGTGCATACATTGGTGAGCATGACAAGGGAGGCAATGGTCAGTTCGGCTCCACGTTTGCCCTGGATACGGTGGGTGAGCTTCTGCATGATGTAGTCGATGCCGCCATTGTAGCGGATGAGTTCGAGCATACCCCCTGCCAACAGGGTGACGATGATGAGTTCGCCCATGCCCATGATGCCTTTGCCCATGGCATCCAACCAACCGAAGAAATCGTAACAGCCGAGGCTGATGCCCATGATGCCCGTGAGGGCGAGACCAATGGTGAGTACCAGCATGACGTTCATGCCACACAGGGCGGTGACGAGTACTATCAGGTAGGGGATGACCTTGTACCATTCGACGGCTTTCAATTCGGTGGGAGCATCGACGGACAATCCTAAGAATACATAGAGTGCCAGGACGATGAGTGCGGCAGGAAGGACAATGCGAATGTTGGCCTTGAACTTGTCGCTCATGCGGCATTGTTGGGTTTGGGTGGCTACGATGGTGGTGTCGGAGATGAAGGAGAGATTGTCCCCGAAGAAAGCTCCGCCCACTACGATGGCTACAATAATGGGGAGGCTTCCGCCCGTCTGTCCGGCAATGCCAACGGCCATGGGTGTGAGGGCAACGACGGTGCCTACTGAGGTGCCGATGGAGAGGGAGATGAAGCAGGCGGCCAGAAAGAGACCGGGAAGGAGCATGCTTTCAGGTAAGAATTGTAGGGTGAGGTTGACGGTAGCATCCACGGCGCCCATGGCTTTGGCCGATTGGGCAAAGGCTCCGGCAAGGATGAAAATCCATATCATCAGCATGGTGCTGGGGTTGGCCGCTCCTTGCGAGAATTGTCTGATGCGTTCGTCCAATGGTATTCCCCGGGTGATGCAGACGGCATAGATGGACGATACGGCAAAGGCTACCGTGATAGGGACCTTATAGAAATCGTTCACCAGAATGGAGGTGACCAGATAAAGCACCAGGAAGACGAGTAGGGGGGAGAGGGAAAACCAATTGCGGTGTGCCATTTGAGTGAAGAATGAAGAGTGAAGAACGAAGAACGAAGAATGAAGAGTGAAGAATGAAGAATCCAATAGCCTCTACACATTAGGATTCTTTACTCTTCACTCTTTGTTTTTCTCTTTTTTAGAGAGTTACGCCTGTCTTGAAGATGGCTATTTCGCGATAGCCCTTCTTCTCATTGTTGACCTCTTCGCCACTGGCTACGCGGATGACGTAGTCGATGAAGCGGCGGCAGGTGACATCCATCGGTTCGTTTTCAACGATGACACCGGCATTGAAGTCAATCCATGTGGGTTTATTCTTGGCAAGAGCCGAGTTGGTAGAAATCTTCATGGTGGGGACAAAGGTGCCGAAGGGGGTACCGCGTCCGGTGGTGAAGAGTACCATGTGGCATCCGCATGAAGCAAGAGCCGTGGAGGCTACGAGGTCGTTGCCAGGAGCAGAGAGGAGGTTGAGCCCCTTGTGTGAGAGACGTTCGCCATATCCCATTACACCGCGTACATAGTCCTTGCCGCACTTTTGGGTGCAACCGAGGGCTTTCTCTTCCAATGTGGAGATACCACCGGCCTTGTTTCCGGGTGAAGGATTCTCGCCTACGGGTTCGCCGTGAGAGAGGAAGTAGCTCTTGAAGTCGTTGATGAGGCTGACCGTCTGCTCGAAAAGGTCCTTGTTCTCGCAACGGTTCATCAGGATGGTTTCGGCACCGAACATCTCGGGTACTTCGGTGAGTACGGAGGTTCCGCCTTGGGCTATCAGATAGTCGCTGAACATGCCTAACAACGGGTTGGCGGTGATGCCTGAGAATCCGTCGGATCCACCACACTTGAGACCTACACGCAGTTCGCTCAGGGGTACATCGGTGCGTACGTCCTTGCTGGCCACTTCGTATATCTGGCGGAGAACCTTCATGCCTTCTTCCACTTCGTCGCCCTCAATCTTCTGAGTGACGATGTATTGCACGCGCTCGGTATCCACTTCGCCTACAAATTCCTTGAATACGTCCGGCTGGTTGTTCTCGCATCCGAGACCTACAACGAGGACGGCACCGGCATTGGGATGAAGCACCATGTCGCGCAGGATTTTCTTGGTGTTCTCGTGGTCATCGCCCAGCTGAGAGCATCCATAGTTGTGGGGATAGGAGACGATGGCATCCACTCCCTTACCGCCTGTTTCCTGACGCAAGCGTTCGGCCAGCTGGTTGGCTATGCCGTTGACACATCCTACGGTGGGGATAATCCATACTTCGTTGCGGACACCCACATCGCCATTCTTACGATGGTATCCCTTGAATGTCAGTCCCTCGTTGGGGATGTCGAGTTCCACCTTCACGGGGTTGTAGGTGTAGTCGAGCAATCCGGCCAGATTGGTTTTGATTTGGTTCTCGTTCACCCATTGGCCTTTCTTCAGATTCTCGGTTGCATGTCCGATGGGGTAGCCATACTTGATGATGTCTTCTCCTTGATTCAAGTCGGTCAGCATCACCTTGTGTCCGGCAGGTGTATCTTGCAACACGTTGATGTCTTGTCCCTCGATGGTGATAGTCTCCCCAGCCTTCAGTGGCTGGATGGCCACGGCTACATTGTCAGCCGGGTTGATTTTCAAATACTTGGTTTCCATGTCAGATAGTCAATTGATTTTATTCTTGATATATTTGGTTTTTTGGCTAATTCTCGCGTACTTCCTGATAGTAATCCACATTGTCGGCCGTCAGCAGGTCGATGGGCATGTAGTTGAGCTGTTTCACCTCTTTCTTGAATATCAGGTGCCGGCAAAGTCCGTCGATACTGTTGTAACCTTGCATGACGGGTTGTTGGGCGATGAGGAAACGCACTGAGCCGTTCTTCAGACATTGGACATTGCGTTCGAGCAGGTCATATCCCAACAGGCGGAAGTTGTTGAGGCCGCGTTGCTCAATGTATTCACCGAAGACTCCCACTTGAGAATTGAAGGTGAGTCCGCACTTGATATGAGGGTGTTGGGCAAAGAACTGGTCGAGCAATGCGGACACTTCGTTGGCCGAAAGACGGACGTCAACGTCCAGTTCCAATATCTGGCAAGTGGGATGATACTTGCTCATATAACTTCTGAAACCTTTTTCGCGGTTCTGTTGCTGGTTCATCAGTTTGTGCTTCCCGTTGTGTATGTGGCGGAAGATGACTACTTGGTTTTCGTCGTGTGCCAGTAGCATCAGCATGCTTCCGGCAAAGTATCCGCTTTGTGCAGAGTCCTGTCCGAAGAAGGCCAAAGGATTCAGTTCGGCAATGTTGGAATCAACGAATACAAAGGGGATTCCAATCTTCTTTAATTCCCCTACGAGGAAAAAAGTTTTTTCAGGTAGGGTAGGAGAAATTACCACACCGTCGGGATTTTCGGCTATCACTTTGTGTGCACATTCTTCGAATGATTCGGGTGAATGTGGGTCGTAATAGAGTGGGGTGATGGATATGTGGAAATCGTTGTAGGTGCTGACGGCCTGTTGCAGGCCTTTTTCTATAGCACACCAATAACTGCCCTCGCCGTGTATGGGCAGCATACAGGCAAAGTTGTATTTCTTGTTGGATGCCAATGCGCTGGCATACATGTTGGGCTGATAGTTCAGTTCATTCAGAATCTTCTCTACTCGTTTTTTGCTGTTTTCTGAAACCCCAGGCCGTCCGTGTAACACTCGGTCAACGGTGCCAACCGAAACTTCGGCCAGTCGGGCAATGTCCTTGATGCGGATTCTTTCCGGCAAATTGTTCATAACATCTCCTCCTTATATATAATAAGGTATAGGCTAACCACCTTTCCTTTGATTCGTTTTTTCTTTGTTATAATGAGTATGTATCGTTAACGGGCACGAAATTAAGCATAATTTATGAAATATAGGCTAGAAATAGGAAATTTCTTTGTAAAAAAACAATTATTGCCTATTTTTTTAGGTAGTTTTCAAATTATCATGTACCTTTGTGCTCGCACACAGATGGGTGTTGGTGCTTTGTGTGTCTGAAGCATGCATGTCTGCCCATCTGGATTATCAATGTGCATAACTTGTGAAATTAACTTATAACGAACTAACAAATAAAGAATTATGGGAAAAGTTGTAACTTTGGGCGAGATTATGCTCCGCCTTTCAACTCCGGGAAACCGTCGTTTTGTTCAATCAGATGTGTTTGATGTCGTATATGGCGGTGGTGAAGCCAATGTGGCTGTAAGTTGTGCCAACTATGGACACGAGGCTTACTTTGTGACCAAGTTGCCTGCTCACGAAATTGGCCAGTCGGCCGTGAATGCTTTGCGCAAGTATGGTGTGAAGACCGACTTCATTGCCCGTGGTGGTAACCGTGTAGGTATTTATTATTTGGAAACTGGTGCTTCTATGCGTCCCAGTAAGGTGATTTATGACCGTGCAGGTTCTTCTATCGCAGAGGCTGATCCTTGTGATTTTGACTTTGATGCCATCATGGAAGGTGCTGACTGGTTCCACTGGTCAGGTATTACTCCGGCCATCTCTGACAAGGCTGCCGAGTTGACCAAGTTGGCCTGTGAAGCTGCCAAGCGTCACGGTGTGACCGTGTCTGTTGACCTCAACTTCCGCAAGAAATTGTGGACAAAGGAGAAGGCTCAGTCAATCATGCGTCCCTTGATGCAGTATGTTGATGTTTGTATCGGTAACGAAGAGGATGCCGAACTTTGTCTTGGCTTCAAACCCGATGCTGACGTTGAGGGTGGTAACACCGATGCTGAGGGCTACAAGGGAATCTTCATGCAGATGGCTAAGGAGTTTGGCTTCAAGTATGTCATCTCTACTTTGCGCGAATCATTCTCAGCTACTCACAACGGATGGAAGGCTATGATTTACAACGGTGAAGAGTTCTATACTTCCAAGCGTTATGATATCAACCCCATCATTGACCGTGTAGGTGGTGGCGATTCATTCTCAGGTGGTGTCATCCATGGTCTTCTGACTAAGGAGACTCAGGGTGAGGCTCTTGAATTTGCCGTAGCTGCTTCTGCCTTGAAGCACACTATCAATGGCGACTTCAACCTCGTTTCTGCAGAAGAGGTGGAAAGCTTGGCCGGTGGTAATGCCAACGGACGTGTACAACGATAAATTCATGTACCATTTACCATTTACAAGGTACAATTTTAAGAAAAAGAAAGATGGCAAAATTTGATAAAATAGCAGTATTGAACAAGATGGGTGCTACAGGTATGGTGCCCGTGTTCTATCATAAGGATGCAGAAGTGGCCAAGAAGGTTGTGAAGGCTTGCTACGACGGTGGTGTGCGTGCATTCGAATTTACTAACCGTGGTGATTTCGCTCACGAAGTGTTTGCAGAGGTGGTGAAGTATGCCGCTAAAGAGTGTCCCGAGATGGCTTTGGGTATCGGTTCGGTGGTTGACCCCGCTACAGCTGCCCTTTATCTTCAGTTGGGTGCAAACTTTGTGGTAGGTCCTTTGTTCAACCCCGAGATTGCAAAAATCTGTAATCGTCGTCTTGTAGCCTATACCCCTGGATGCGGTAGCGTGTCTGAGGTGGGTGCTGCCCAAGAGGTAGGTTGCGACCTTTGCAAAGTATTCCCTGGTGACGTACTTGGTCCTAAATTGGTGAAGGGACTGATGGCTCCCATGCCATGGTCGAAGTTGATGGTGACTGGTGGTGTAGAGCCTACTGAAGAAAACCTTACCGCTTGGTTCAAAGCTGGTGTCTTCTGTGTTGGTATGGGTTCTAAACTCTTCCCCAAAGACAAGGTTGAGGCCGAGGATTGGACATACGTGACCGAAAAGTGCCGTGAGGCTCTTGGTTACATTGCCGCTTTGCGCAAGTAATAGGAATAGGAACATTTTTTAGACGCGGATTACGCGGATTTCACGGATGAGGTTATCAGAACCGTGACAATCTGTGTAATCCGCGTCTGATTTATACACAAATCGTTTATTCCTCCTGTGGTTGACTATCAGATGATTAGAGGAAAGGGGTGATTTTTTATCGAAAATATTTTCCCGAAAGTTTGCGTATTATCAGGAAAAGCACTACCTTTGCACCCGCAAATCAGAAATAACTGATAAGGCAAGCGTTCTAATGCGGAAATAGCTCAGTTGGTAGAGCACAACCTTGCCAAGGTTGGGGTCGCGAGTTCGAG
>JAFXDL010000014.1 GCA_017516265.1 Bacteroidaceae bacterium | reverse complement strand
TTTGTTGCAAAGGTAAACAAAAAACGCTTACCTTTGCAACTTTTCCAATGAATTTTATTATCTAAGTGTGCTTTATTACAATTTTATTGAGTTCCCTCGTTTCTGAACATGTTCATATCTACAAAAAGACAATGATAATGTATATGTATATATTATATTTATAATGTTAATATCAAGGTGTCCAACGTGTCACCTAGGGGGTGGGCAATTTGTGGCACCCTGTTTTTTGCTCTGATTTATGTAAGTTTGATATAAGGAGCGGAGTAACTACAACTCCTCCCCTAAGTTAGGGGAGGTGGCCTTAGGCCGGAGGAGTGTGTGAAAATAAAGAGTTTAAGGACACACGCCCTCCCCCTGCGGGGACTCCCTCTAACTTAGAGGGAGAGTTGTGGTTACTACTGAACCTCATAGAATTAGGCGTTGAAAAAGAACTCAAAACAGGGTACAACAAATTGGACACCCTACTTTGAACCTTGAATTTCTCACTAAATAAATCGCAAAAAGAAGACTCACTTCACCTCCTCAAACTCGACATACTCCCCTTCGTCGTCACCAATGACTTTCTTGGGGCGCGAAGCGGATGAAGATGAATCGGAAGAGAAGGACGATGTACGTCCTTGGGTATCACGACGATGACCATTGGACGAAGAAGTGCTGCCATATCCGCCATAAGCCTGAGAGGAGCCTCCTCCCAATCCGAAGAAGCGCAGGACGCTACGCACCAGCGTGACGCCTATCCCCAAGACTACAAAGAGCAGGATGAGGGGCAGTATGATGAAAAGAAATCCGAATATTCCCACGTTTGTTTTCTCTGTTTTGGAAATTAATACTTTAAGTTTCGCAAGCTCAACTTCCTGGAGTTCAGTAGTTCAGGAGTTTCCGCTTCGCTCAGAAGTTCAGACAATGGTTTTGAACATCATATAAAGTTCAGTTAGAACTATCGTCTGCACTCCTGCAACTACCGAACTCCTGCAACTTCTCTACTTGCAAAAGCCGAACTAATACGCTTACACTACAACAAACAACGTGCCATCTGCCAAAATGGCACATTTGTTTAAGATTGATTAGGATTTGCGCTGTGTCAGCAGGGAGAGCAGGGCATACCAGATGATGACGGCTGCCAGTCCGGCCAACTGCAGGAAGAGAACGAGGGGAATGCATCCCAAAAGGAAAATGAACTGTACCTTGTTGTCGCGCCACGAGAGGTTCTTGAACTTGAGGGAGAACATCGGTATCTCGGCCACCAACAGCCACGAGGTGAGCAGGACCAATATAATAAGGTAGAGGAATGCAAGTGTGTCGGCCACCAGAAAGTCATGGGCACCCACAATGAGCGAACCCCAGAAGAGGGCATTGGCAGGCGTGGGCAATCCGATGAAGGAGGTGGTCTGACGGGTGTCGATATTGAACTTGGCCAGGCGCAACGCCGAGAAGGCTGCTATCAGAAACGCGGCATATGGCAACAAGCCTGCTACAGGAGCCAGCCATGCGGGAAGGGCGACTTCATGCATCAAGGAGAACACCATCATGGCAGGAGCTACGCCAAAGGTGACATCGTCGGCCAACGAATCCAACTCCTTGCCCAAAGGTGAATAGGCTTTCAAAGCACGGGCCAGCAACCCGTCGAAGAAATCAAAGATGGCACCCAAGACAATGAAGCCCAATGCGGCTTGATAACATCCCTGATGGGCCATCACAATGGCTACACAACCTGAAAGCAGATTGCAGCAAGTAACCGTGTTGGGTATATGACGTGTGATACAGTTGGACATGGGGGAATTGTGAATTAGGAATTATAAATTGTGAACTAGAAATGTTTGTTTTAGGAGTGCAGGAGGAAAGTCCTTTTTCTGAAGGAGTGCAGGAGTACAGGAGTTCAGGAGTTCAGACGAATGCTTTATCCTCAATTGAGGAACTATCGGCCTTTATTCCTTTTTATTGAGCCTTGAACTTTGAACTTGGAACCTTGAACCTTGAACTTGGAACCTTGCACCTAGCCCCTTACCCCTTCAACTTCGCAATGACGGTCTCATTACCTACGGTGCGCTCTCCCAGCTGGACGAGCACTTCGGTGCCAAGGGGCAGATAGAGGTCAACACGACTACCGAACTTGATGAATCCCATGTGCTCATCGATGTAGCAGTCTTCACCAGCCTCGGCATAGGTGACGATACGACGGGCCATGGCACCAGCAATCTGACGGGCCATCACCTCCACTCCTTCGGGGGTCTCGATGACCACCATCGAACGCTCGTTCTCGGTGCTGGACTTTGGCAGATAGGCAGCCTGGAAACGGCCCTTCTGATGAGCCACCTTCTTCACCACGCCATCCACGGGATACCAGTTGGCATGTACGTTCAGCGGACTCATGAAGATACTGATGAGCAAACGGCGGTCATGGAAATATTCGTGCTCATCCACCTCCTCGATGCAGACAATTTTACCATCGGCCGAAGCCACCACAGTCTGTTGGGTATCACCCTTGAACAGGCGGATGGGACAACGGAAGAAGTTCAGCAACAGCAACCAGGCAACAATGCTGACAGGAGCCACCAAGAAGAATGGCCACTTGCTTTCAATATAGCAATAGAGGGCCGCATTGAGGGCTATTAACAAGATGGCACTGATGATGAGCGTATCGGTGCCCTCGTGATGTATTCTGATTCTTTTCAGTTTCTTCAGCTTTTTCATAGCTTTACACAGTATTTTTTATCGCGCAAAGATAGAGCAATCTTTTAAAATTTGCAAATAAATGCCCTTATAAATACACACAAGAACTTAAATAACGCAAAAAAAGTGCCGAATGACGAAGTTTTCACCCCGATAGTTTGGCATTCGGCAAAAGAGAAGTATCTTTATGCACTTTTTCAGTAAACCTGTATTCACGATGCAAGATTTTGTACATTTACACGTGCACACGCACTACTCGATATTGGACGGACAAGCCAGCATCCAACGCCTTGTTGACAAGGCTATGGCCAACGGAATGCGCGGAATGGCCGTCACTGACCATGGAAATATGTTCGGCATCAAGGAGTTCTTCAACTACGTAAACAAGAAGAACGGCGGAACAAACGGCGAGATAAAGAACCTGAAGAAACGCATCGCTGCCCTGGAAGGTGGAGCCGAGGCCGGTGAAGAGTGGAACGGAGACGCACAAGCCGAACTGACGGACTGCAGGAACAGGCTGCCTGAGTTGCAGAAGAAACTGTTCAAGCCCATCATCGGTTGCGAGATGTACGTGGCACGCCGCCGGCTGTTCAACAAAGACGGCAAAGAAGACCAGGGCGGATACCACCTGATAGTACTGGCCAAAAATGAGAAGGGATACCACAACCTCATCAAGCTGGTATCGAAAGCATGGACTGAAGGATACTACAACCGCCCGCGAACAGACCGCGCTGAACTGGAGAAGTATCATGAAGGACTCATCGTCTGCAGCGCCTGCATCGGTGGTGAAGTACCCAAAAAGATTCTGAGCGGACGCATGGAGGAGGCCGAAGAGGCGGTACAGTGGTACAAGAATATCTTTGGTGACGACTACTACCTGGAGCTGCAACTGCACAAGGCCACTGCGCCACGGGCCAACTACGAGACATACGAACTGCAACTACAGGTGAACGAAAAGCTGAAGGAATTCAGCAAGAAATACGGCATCAAGCTGATATGCAGCAACGACGTGCACTTCGTGGAAGAGGAGAACGCCGAAGCACACGACCGCCTTATCTGCCTGAGTACGGGCAAAGACCTGGACGACCCGAAACGTATGCTCTACAGCAAACAGGAGTGGTTCAAGACGCGCGAAGAGATGAATGCCCTGTTTGCCGATGTGCCCGAGGCGCTGGACAACACGTGCGACATCTGTGACCAGGTGGAGTTCTACAGCATAGACCACGCACCCATCATGCCCAACTTCGCCATCCCTGAAGAGTTCGGAACGGAAGAGGGCTACCGCCAGACCCTGACCGAGGAGGACCTGTTCAACGAATTCACCCGTGACGAGAACGGCAACGTGGTGCTGAGCGAAGAGGATGCCAAGGCCAAAATAAAACGGTTGGGCGGATACGACAAGTTGTACCGCATCAAACTGGAGGCAGACTACCTGAAGGAGCTGACCATGATAGGTGCCAAGAAGCTCTATGGCGACCCACTGAGCGACGAGGTGATGGAACGGTTGAACTTCGAGCTGTACATCATGAAGACAATGGGTTTCCCCGGCTACTTCCTCATCGTACAGGACTTCATCGGAGCTGCCCGAAGAGAATTGGGCGTATCCGTAGGACCAGGACGTGGTTCGGCAGCCGGTTCGGCCGTAGCCTACTGCTTGGGCATCACCAAAATTGACCCTATCGCTTATGACCTGCTGTTCGAGCGTTTCTTGAACCCCGACCGTATCTCATTGCCCGATATCGATGTGGACTTCGACGACGACGGACGTGGCGAGGTGCTCCGCTGGGTGACAGAGAAGTACGGAGCCGAAAAGGTGGCACACATCATCACCTACGGAACCATGGCTACCAAATCGGCCATCAAGGACGTTGCCCGTGTGCAGAAACTCCCACTGGACGAATCAAACCGCCTGTGCAAACTGGTGCCCGACAAGATACCTGACAAGAAACTGAATCTGCCCAACGCCATCGCCTACGTGCCGGAGTTGCAGGAAGCTGAAGCCTCGCCCAACCCTACCCTGCGAGACACCATCAAGTATGCCAAGATGCTGGAAGGAAACGTGCGCAACACCGGTGTACATGCCTGCGGAACCATCATCTGCCGCGATGACATCACCGACTGGGTACCCGTCAGCACTGCTGAGGATAAGGAAACGGGCGAAAAGATGCTGGTCACCCAGTACGAAGGCAGCGTCATCGAGGACACAGGACTCATCAAGATGGACTTCCTCGGACTGAAAACCCTCTCCATCATCAAAGAGGCCGTCGAGAACATCCGCCAGAGCCTGGGTATCGAAGTGGATATTGATACCATCGACATCAACGATCCCAAGACATACCAACTCTATTGCGACGGGAAGACCATCGGAACGTTCCAGTTCGAATCGGCCGGTATGCAGAAATACCTACGCGAATTGCAACCCTCTACGTTCGAGGACCTCATCGCCATGAATGCCCTCTACCGGCCGGGACCGATGGACTACATCCCAGACTTCATTGACCGCAAACAGGGCCGGAAGCCCATCGAGTATGACATCCCTATCATGGAGAAATACTTGAAGGACACCTACGGTATCACCGTATATCAGGAGCAGGTGATGCTTCTCTCGCGCCTGTTGGCCGACTTCACCCGAGGCGAGAGCGATGCCCTGCGTAAAGCAATGGGTAAGAAGCTGCGCGACAAACTGGACCAGATGAAGCCCAAGTTCATCAAGGGCGGACAAAAGAACGGACACGACCCGAAAGTGCTGGAGAAAATCTGGACCGACTGGGAAAAGTTTGCTTCATACGCATTCAACAAGAGCCACGCTACCTGCTACTCATGGGTGGCCTATCAGACGGCCTACCTGAAAGCCAACTACCCCAGCCAATACATGGCTGCCACCATGAGCCGGAACATCAACAACATCACCGAAATCACCAAGCTGATGGACGAATGCAAATCCATGGGCATACAGACACTAGGACCTGACGTGAACGAAAGTAGCCTGAAATTCTCTGTCAATGCCAATGGAGACATCCGTTTCGGTATGGGTGCCATCAAGGGAGTGGGCGAAAACGCGGTAGCCAGCATTATAGAAGAAAGGAAGAAGAACGGCCCCTACAAGAACATCTTCGATTTCGTACAGCGTGTCAACCTCTCGGCATGTAACCGCAAGAACATTGAATGTCTGGCACTTGCCGGTGCTTTCGACAACTTCAAAGATATCACCCGCGAGCAGTTCTTCGCCATCACTACGAAAGGAGACTCCTTCTGCGACCAGCTCCTGCGATACGGCAACCTCTACCAGACCTCCAAAGCAGAAGCAGCCAACAGCCTGTTCGGTGGATTTGACTCTGTAGAAATAGCCACACCCGAAATTCCAACGGCTGAAGCATGGAGCGACCTCGAACGACTGGACAAGGAGCGCGAACTGGTAGGCATCTACCTCTCGGCACACCCTCTGGATGAATATTCCGTCATCCTGGAGCACGTATGCACAACCCACTTGGACGAGCTGAACGAGCAGATAACAGCATTGGCCAACAGAGACATCACTCTGGGAGGTATCGTCACCGGGCTACGCGAAGGATATACCAAAAAAGGGAATCCCTTCGGCATTGCCCGAATTGAGGATTATTCTGGAGCTACAGAACTCCCTCTGTTCGGACAAGACTGGATTGACTGGGGACGATATATGCGCCAGGGATGTTTCCTCTTCATTCATGCAAAAGTCCAATCCAAACAATGGAAACAAGAGGAACTGGAGGTAAAAATCAACAAGATTGAACTTCTGCCTGACGTAAAGGACAAACTGATAGAGCGCATCACCATCAGTGTACAGCTTGATGCCATAAACGACACCATGCTGGCCGAACTGTCCACACTTATCAAAGACAACCCAGGCAACGCGGAATTGCAGTTCCACATAAAAGACCAAGAGAATCTGATGCAAGTGAACATGCAATCAAAGACCGTAAAAGTGCAAGTAGGCAAAAGGCTAATAAACTACCTGAAAAGCAATGCTGCACTGGAATTCAGCATCAACCAATAGAAGGAGAAACAAGACAGGCGGCACCAGGTTTGCACTCTTTGATTTCGAGGAAATCCAAGATAGGCTGCACCTCGGAAAAAAAAATAAATAGGAATTTATTTTGTTCTTCTCTCAGTTTGCACTATCTTTGTCCACAGAAAGAACTTTAGTTACAAATTTAAAGCATATAAGAATTATGGCATTAGAAATTACTGACAGCAACTACGAAGAACTGGTAGCACAAGGCAAACCTATCGTATTGGATTTCTGGGCTACATGGTGTGGCCCTTGCAAGAAGATTGCACCAGACATTGAAGCATTGGCCGAAGAGTTTGACGGACAAGTCATCGTAGGCAAATGTGATGTTGACGAGAATGACGATTTGACTTCTCGCTTCGGAGTACGCAACATCCCAACTGTACTGTTCATCAAGAATGGCGAAGTCGTGGACAAACAAGTAGGCGCAGCTCCCAAATCTGCTTTTGCGGATAAGATCAAAGCTATGCTTTAAGGCGGATCCTACAAATTCCCACTAAAAAAGCAAGCATCCACATTCATTAACCTTAGGTGACTATCCACCTTTAAAACATCATGACTATGAGTTCTGAAGACGATTTCTTGTTAGATGATGCAGTAGAAGACGCAAAGACAGTCGCATTCATCCGAAATTATTTACCCCAAGAAATGAAAGATCATTTCACTGATGACGACCTCTTTTATTTCTTAGATCTCATCATTGAGTATTACGCAACAAGCGGTTGCTTGGATGCAGAACCAGATGAAGAAGGGTATATCAATATTGACCAAGACGAAATAGTTGAATATCTTCTGGCTGAAGCTGAAAAAGACAACATTACCGGATTCACCGCTGAGGAACTTCTGTTTGTTGTCCAAGGCGAAATGGAATACGGAAACAGTATTGCCGAGGAGGAAGATTAACCACCCTCTTTACGACAAGCTTCCAGGCCAAGCAAACGGAAACACATCAGGCACGGACAACAACGGAGATTATCCGCATAGTCCGTGCCTGTTTTTTTTTGTTTTTCCCAGAAACATCCCCCCAAAAAAAAGGAGAGGTTGTGTAAATGCTACACAACCTCTTCTTTTATAGAGCGGAAGACGGGGCTCAAACCCGCGACCCTCAGCTTGGAAGGCTAATGCTCTATCAACTGAGCTACTTCCGCAACTTTGAAGTGGGCAAAGATGGATTCGAACCACCGAAGGCGTAAGCCAGCAGATTTACAGTCTGCCCCATTTGGCCACTCTGGTATTTGCCCAAAAGCAATCGAGTCGGACGGGGGAGGGAAAGATGTCTTCCTCAATTGCGCTGCAAAGGTACAACTTATTTTTTTAACTTGCAAACAAAATCAATCATTTTTATGGCTGTGATGGCACATTCGTCACCTTTATTGCCCAAAGTGCCTCCACAACGGTCTTCTGCCTGCTGCATATTATTCGTTGTAATCAAGCCATAAATGACAGGTATATCAGACATTGCATTCAATTGCGTGATGCCATTGGTTGCTCCCATGCAGACATAATCGAAATGCGGAGTATCACCACGAACCACACATCCGATGGCAATGACGGCATCCACCTTACCGCTCTTCACCATCTGGGCAGAACCAAAGGTCAGTTCAAAACTTCCAGGAACAGTCTGCACCAAGATATTCTGTTCTTGAGCACCATGTTTCTTCAAAGTGGTCACTGCTCCTTCGAGCAATGCACCTGTAATATTACTGTTCCACTCAGAGACAACGATACCAAACCGCATACCCGACGCATCAGGAACAGACTCCGCGTCATAATCCGACAAATTGTGAAAGGCTGTAGCCATAATCTGTTTTTTATTGAATTGAAACTATAATAAATAATCTGTTTTGATGGAAACTCCAGATATCCCACTTGACTTTATTTGAGTCCCACAGGTATCTTTCCCTGGATAAGTAAGAGACAGTCTCACCTATACCTTATTATATATACGCGCGCGCATAAAAGGGAAAAAGGCCAGTACCACCTCATATCAGTAAGGTAGCCCTGCCCTTTTTCTTAATATTGCCGCATTTCTATAAAATCTGTTTTTTATTTAGCCGATGCACGCTCGATATACTTGTCTATATCATAAGCCTGCATTGAATTGAAATACTTATTCTTAATCTGCTTATAAGCCTCAACAGCTGCATCGTTCTTTCCCAACTTCTCATACAGCTGTCCAGCCTGCAACAGATAGATAGGACTGAGCGAATGAGTATCAGACATGGCTGCAGCCTCCATCAGCGTAGAAGCCGCTTTTTCTTCTTCACCCAACTGAGCATAGCAATTACCCAAAGCGCCCATAGCTGCAGGAGCAATCACAGCATCATCAGCACTGAAGTCATTCAGATACTCAACAGCCTCGCTATACTTTTTCAATTGAGCCAAAGCCATACCGGCATAAGCATTAGCCAGGTTACCGGCCTTGGTGCTGCTATATTCATCAGCTACGGCAATAAAACCCATAGCTCCCACACTGTCACCATTAAGCGCCAACTCATAAGCACCGGCTCTGAACCATTCTTCAGCCTTCGCCATAGCTTCGGCAGCTTTTTCTTCACGCGGAGTTGACACAAAGTTGTTGTAACAAATCACACCAGCAATGATAGCAACCACTGCAATGATTCCACCCAAAATAGTTTTTTTGTTGTTTGTCAAGAATGCTTCAGTCTTGCTTACCACTTCTTCCACATTCATTTCTGCTTGTTTGTTTGTTTCTTTTGCCATTTTATATTAGTTCTTTTATTGTTTCTATTTCATGTTTACACATTCAGCGGGCAAATTTAGCCTTTTTCCATAGATTGACGAAATTTGCGGGCCACTTTTTTTTCTTATTTCACTAATTAAAGGATATTTGCAAGAAAATTCCTTCATTTTTCATAAAAACAAGAAAAATTCGCAATCAGTATTTCAAGCTATTGCAGCAATTCGATGGCTTTGGCTACACTTTCATTCGTTTCATTGATGATACGGAAATACTCGTTCATTTCCCACAGGTCACGGGCAATAAGAGCCTTCATCTGCACCTTCAACAAGGGGAGAGCCTCTTCGTAGAGTTTCTCATCGTACTTCACTCCTGACTTCTTTCCATTTTCCACCAATTGCCGGAGCATTTTGGGAGTAATCTCAAATTGCTTGTTATAAGTATCGAAGTCCTTGTAGCGTTTGTCAAGTTCCTCACGATGCGTATCAATGTAGCGCAAACAGGTATTGATAATACATCCTTTGGCTGCCAAATCACGGTGATACTTGTTATAGCGTGTGGTATCCAAAGGTATGAAGTGGTCAGGCATAATACCTCCACCTCCATAGACAATGCGTCCCTTCTTGCGTGTCTGGTATTTCAGTGAATCAGGGAAATGAATACTGTCTGCATGGATAAGTTCACCCTTACTGAGACGGTCGTTAAGGTCGTCCTTGTATTTCTTCTTGTCCTCATAAGGTTTCTGTATGCAGCGTCCGGCAGGGGTATAGTAGCGGGCTACAGTAAGACGGATCATAGAGCCATCAGGAAGGTCAAGCGGACGTTGCACAAGGCCCTTACCAAAGGATCTCCGACCTACAACCAGCCCACGGTCCCAATCCTGTATGGCACCCGAAACGATTTCGGAAGCAGAGGCTGAGAATTCATCAATGAGCACCACCACTTTTCCTTTACGCAATCCGCCATTACCCTGTGCCTTGAACTCACGTCGGGGCGAACGTAACCCATGCGTATAGACAATGAGTTCGTCTGCCTCCAAAAATTCATTGGCAATATCTACGGCGGCATTCAGATAACCTCCGCCATTACCCTGAAGGTCAAGGACAAGATGCTTCATGCCTTGTTTCTTCAGTTGATTGACAGCATCAACAAATTCGGTATGAGTGGTAGCTCCAAAACTACTGATACGCACATAACCTATCCCCTTACGGATAAGGTATGCAGCGTCAATGGTATGGAGAGGTATCTTGTCACGAATCACGTCGAAAGTAAGCAATTCACTGAATCCATGACGCTTGATGCCCAACTTCACCTGTGTGCCTTTAGGACCACGCAAACGACGCATGATCTCTTCACGGCTCATTTTCACACCAGCAATAGTAGTATCATTCACGGTGACAATACGGTCGCCTGCCAAGATGCCCACCTTCTCTGAGGGGCCTCCAGACACTGGTTGGATAATAAAGAGTGTATCCTCCACCATATTAAACTGAACACCGATGCCTTCGAAATTTCCCTGCAAAGGTTCGTTCATCTTTTTCACCTCTTCGGCATTGGAATAGGCTGAATGAGGATCAAGTTCCTCCAACATGCCACGGATGGCATCTTCAACCAGTTTGACTTCATCTACCTTGTCAACATACAGGTTGGCTATGGCAAATTCGGCCAATTGCAACTTACGCAAAGGCGACTGGGCCAATTCTCTTTGGGACTGCTCATTCTGAGCCTGCATCTGCAAGGCGCAGAGGGCAAGTACGATAATAAAAGAAAATATCTTCTTCATGTTTCCTTATTTCTTTAGGAGCTAGAGCACGATGAACACACTTGTCGCTCACGATTAATTACTCATCATTCAATTTCATTCCTTCAGGCAAGAAAGGTGTCACATCCTTGCCATAACTCATCAGTTCACGTACTACACTGGAGCTGATGTTTGTCAACTCAGGTTCAGTAAACAACAGAATGGTCTCCAAACCTGCCAATTGACGATTGATGTCGGCAATACTCTCCTCGTACTCAAAGTCTTTCACCGAGCGAATACCCCGAATGATAAAACGGGCATCTACCCGATGGGCAAAATCAATGGTAAGATCACTGTAAGCCTCAACACGGATGCGTGGCTCATCAGCATAGTATGCGCTCACCATCTGCAAGCGCTTTTCTGTAGGCAGCAAAGTGCGCTTCTTTTCATTCACACCGATGCCAATCACAATCTCATCCATAAAGGTGAGTGCACGGCGGACAATACTGGCATGTCCCGTTGTAAAAGGGTCAAATGTACCTGGAAATATAGCTCGTTTCATACGTTCTGTTTTACTCTTCGTCCGCTTTATCTTCTTCTACCACCAAGTTGTCAATAATGAAACTCTGCCGCTCCATGGTATTCTTTCCCATATAGAAAGCCAGGAGTTCCTTGACCAAATCATTCTTGCGAAGCGACACTTGTTCAAGACGGATTTCAGGTCCGATGAAGTTCTTGAACTCATCCGGTGAGATTTCTCCAAGACCTTTGAATCGGGTGATTTCGGGGTCAGGCCCCAACTGCTCAATGGCAGACACACGCTCTTCCTCGCTATAGCAATAGCGGGTAATGAAGTCACTCTTGCTCCCCTTTTCACCTGTGGCCTCGTCAAGCACCGCCTTGTTCTTTATCTTACTCCGCTTATTACGGACGCGGAAGAGAGGCGTTTGCAGGATATAGACATGCCCCTTCTTTATCAGATCAGGGAAGAATTGCAAGAAGAAGGTAATCATCAACAGACGGATGTGCATACCATCGACATCGGCATCTGTAGCAATGATGACCTTGTTATAGCGCAAGCCATCTATCCCCTCCTCTATGTTGAGTGCAGCTTGCAGGAGATTGAACTCCTCGTTCTCATACACAACCTTCTTTGTCAGCCCATAGGTGTTCAATGGTTTACCCCGCAGACTGAAGACCGCTTGAGTATTGACTTCACGACTTTTGGTGATTGAACCGCTAGCTGAGTCACCCTCGGTAATGAATATGCTACTTTCCTGACGAAGGTCTCCCTTTGCATCATTCAGATGGACACGGCAATCACGCAATTTGCGGTTATGAAGATTAGCCTTCTTGGCACGTTCACGAGCCAATTTGGTCACTCCAGCAATCGCTTTGCGTTCCTTCTCCGAGTCAACAATCTTTTGCAACATCACCTCGGCCACTTCTGCATTCTTGTGCAGGAAGTTATCAACCTCCTGTTTCACGAAGTCACCGACATATTTATTCACACTCACACCGTCAGGCGACATTGTAGGCGAACCCAACTTCACTTTTGTCTGGCTTTCAAACACCGGCTCTTCCACATTGAGGGCTATAGCAGCCACGATACCGTTTCGGATGTCACCATATTCATGATTCTTGTTATAGAACTCCTTGATAGTACGGGCGATATGCTCTTTGAATGCACTCTGATGAGTTCCTCCCAGCGGTGTGTATTGTCCGTTCACGAAAGAGTAGTACTCCTCACCATTCTGATTGGTGTGAGTGAAGGCTATCTCTATATCTTCACCATGGAGGTGCACGATGGGATACAATTCTTGTGCCGTCATGCGGTCTTTAAGGAGATCCATCAATCCGTTGCGCGAGATGAGGCGGCGTCCGTTATAGACTATGGCAAGTCCCGTGTTCAGATAGGTATAATTGCGCAACATGGTGTCCACCGTCTCCTGACGATAGGCGTAGTTCTTGAACAAGGTGTTGTCCGGCTCGAAGAAGATGTAAGTGCCGTTCTCATCTGTTGTATCTTGGGTCGTATCACTTTGAAGAACTCCTTTTTCAAAGACAGCTGAGCGGACCTTACCGTCGCGATAACTGCGCACTTCGAAATGACTGCTCAATGCATTGACGGCTTTCACACCCACGCCATTCAGTCCTACACTCTTCTTGAAGGCTTTGCTATCGTACTTGCCTCCTGTGTTCAGCACACTGACGGCCTCAATCATTTTTCCTTGAGGGATTCCTCGTCCATAGTCGCGAACACTGACCCGCAAGTTCTCATCAATATCAATCTCGATGCGCTTACCTGCGTTCATCTTGAATTCGTCGATGCTATTGTCGATGACCTCTTTCAGCAGGACATAGATACCATCGTCGCTATGACTTCCGTCGCCCAACTTTCCGATATACATACCCGGACGGGTACGTACATGATCCATATCGCTGAGGTGGCGAATGTTGTCTTCGTTATACTCCACGGTGGGAGCTTCTGGGTTCAAATTAAGGTTGAGTTCTTCCATAATCTTTTAAAGTTAACAAGTTGACGAGAAAGTTGAGGAGAAGGCAGTGCCACACGGCCTTATCAACTTGCCAACTTGTATTTTGTCAACTTTTTATATACTTTTCTTATACGCTCTTCTACGCTTGTGTGATGTGGTGTCGAAGTACTCCCATTGGGCCTGCACCTTATTGTTGGTTTCCAACTCCGGATTACTCTCGGCATCCTTGAATCCCAATGACTGGTACACAGGGATGAGGTCGGTGAAAAGCAGTGAGTTTACGCCTTTGCTCTGATATTCGGGCTTCACCCCCACCAACATCAGGTCAAGAGTCTTCGGGCGTCCCCACTTCAAGGCCTTCAACAGATGCCACCATCCGAAGGGGAACATCTTGCCTTTCGCCTTCTGCAGAGCTTTTGACATGGAGGGCATGGAAACACCTACGGCCACCAGATTGTCTTCTGCATCTTCAATCAAAGTGACCATACGAAGGTCAAGGATAGGAAGATAGGTGCTGACATACTGGTCAATCTGTTGTTGGCTCATACGTGAAAAACCATACAGAGGAGCATAAGCCTCGTTGATAAGGTCAAAGATTTTTTGTCCATATCCACCCTCTTTTACCTCTTTCATATCCTTCAATTTCTTCACATGAAGGCCATACTTGCGACTGATAAGGTCGGCAATTCGCTTCATCTTGTCAGGGATACTATCAGGAATATTGATTTTGAACTCCACCCAATCGGCATCCTTTTCCAGGCCGTATTGTTCGATGTGCTTCTGGTAATAGGGATAGTTATAGATTGTGGCCATGGTGCTCAGTTGGTCAAACCCTTCAACCAAGAGGCCTTCAGCATCCAAGTCCGTAAATCCCAAGGGGCCTTGCATGGCGGCCATCCCCCGCTCTTTACCCCAAGAAGCTACGGTGTCCAACAATGCCTGGCTCACGTGCTCATCATCTACGAAATCTATCCATCCGAAACGCACATTCTTGGCCTCCCACGTCTCATTACTGCGATGATTGATGATAGCGGCTACACGGCCTACCACCTCTCTCTCATCATTATACGCCAAAAAGTAGTCGGCTTCGCAAAACTCAAAAGCCGGATTCTTCTGACGGTCAAACGTAGCCAACATATCGTCGTACAAATCAGGGACAGAATAGGGGTTCTCCTTATAAAGTTCATAATTGAAGCGGATGAAGGTCTTCAACTCTTTCTTTGTACTGACTTTTTTGATTTTTACCATTATCTTATTCTTTATATTTTTCCAAAATAAACTCAGGTTAGGGATAAGCCATGCTTAGCCTAGGGATGAGTCATGCTTAACCCAGGGATGAACCATGCTCAGGCCTGGGATGAATCAAGGTCATCTGCGCCTATTGTTGCATAATCAAATAGGTGGTGTAACCCACGTAGCAGAGCACCAGGAAGATTCCTTCAGGACGAGTGATGATACGCTTACCCATGAAGAAGCCCGCAATCCAAAGCAGGATACTCGCCACGATGAATGTAACGAAGTCGAAATTCGTAATACCTCCCAACGGAAGGTCGCTGATGGTAGCACTGGCTCCCAGCACAGCAAAGGCATTGAACAGGTTGCTACCAATGACATTGCCGATGGCAATACCCGGATTCTTCTTCAAAGCAGCCGATACCGATGTGGCCAACTCAGGAAGCGACGTACCTCCTGCAACCAGCGTAAGACCAATAACGGATTCACTCACTCCCAACGAGCGGGCAATGCCTGAGGCTCCATTCACGAACAATTGTCCGCCACCAATGAGCGCACCAAGGCCCAACAGGATAAAAAGCACAGATTTCCACACCGGGAAACTACGGATTTCACCCTCGTCCTCACCATTCCCATTCTTGGCTATGGCAAATGTATAACCTACAAAGATAGCAAAGAAGCAGAGCAACATCAAACCATCACTACGGCTGATGACATTGGACGCCCCGCCATCCAACAAGACATCGTTGGCACAAAGGAACAATACGATGGCAGAAAGCACGCACAAGGGTATCTCCTTGGCCAACGTGCCTTTTCCCACAGGGATGGGAGCCACAACAGCCGTCACTCCCACAATCATCAAACAATTGAAGACATTGCTTCCCACCACATTACCAATAGCAAGTCCGGCACTACCATTGAACGATGAGAGAAAACTGATAACAAACTCGGGCGCCGAAGTTCCAAATGCAACAATGGTGAGTCCGATTACCAAATTGGAAATCTGGAAGCGCTTGGCCACCGAAGCGGCTCCGTCGGTCAAGGCATTGGCTCCCCACAAGATGAGCAACAATCCACCGACAAGTAACAATGCGTCAATCATACGTTTTTAAACTATCTCTTATATTTTATTTCTTCATTTAAGTTTCGCATGTACAACTTTCAGGATTACAGGAGTGTAGGAGACCATCCTGCTTTACTTACAAGTTCTGCAACACAGGCTTCTTGCAAAGAATCCACTGTTTGTCATCATCCGCCAGCGTGGTTGCAAAAAGGTAGAAATCTCCACCCTCGGCCAGCTTCAACTGTTTGCGCAACTTGAGCACACTGGTCGGGAAATTCCGCACGGTGATATTTGCCTTGACCGTAAAGGTCTGTATCTTCTTGACCTCCCGCTTTCCGAATCCACCTTGTTCAATCACAACAAAGACACGTCCGGGGAAATCAGCCAACAACTCCGAACTGGTATAAAGATGACTGCTAGGATGCAACTTCTTCAAGCCATACCGGGCAGCCACGGTCCGAAAAGCCCCTGCTTTCAGCAAAGCACTGCTAGGCTCGTACAGATAATCTTCCAACTCCGTTGCGGTCTCATATCCCACACTTGCCTCCTCATGCCGGAAGAACACAAAAGGCTCCGGCCATTTGTCGGCCACATTTGCAGGAAGATTGATGCAGACAACACGTGCTTCAGCCGAACAGGCTTGAGCATCCAACACCAGAAGCAGCTCTTTGCATTCGCCTCCCACGGCCACCACATGCACTTCACGCACATTGGGCAATGCCTCCAAAGCCAAGCTGATGTCCAGCATGGGAGAGAGCTTCACGATAACCATTTCAGCTTTCTCCATCAGCAAGTCGTTCAACTGCGCAATGTTAGGTTCACAATCACTGATAGCCACGGTCTTTCGCCCTTTCAAGTCGCGTCGGGATGGATCAATGAATACCACCGCCTGCTTGGGCATTTCCTTCAGATAGTCAACAGCATTGGCATTTACCACCTGCGCATGAGGCAAAGCCAATAACGGCAAGTTATGCTCGGCCAATGCACACAACTCTTCCTGACGCTCCACATAAGTAGCCTCAGCAAAGCCCTGCGCCATACAAGTGAAATCCACCCCGAAGCCTCCCGTAAGGTCGGTCAGAGAACCACCATCTTTCAACCGTTCAGGAATAAGGCTTGCCTTGTATCGGGCCGTAACCTCCGACGAGCATTGCTCCATAGACAGATGTTGCGGATATCGCAACCCATTGGTCTCCCACCACGTAGGCAATTTGGCACGAGCCGTCTGCCGGGCAGCAATCTGTATGATGGCTATCGACATGTTGACTTTTGGGTACCGCGCAGCCTGCAGAGCCAATGTCTGCACATTGTCCCCAGCATGAGCCTCTATGAAGGCAAACGTTTCTTGTGATATCTCTTTCTTTGCCATATGACGAAAAGAGGGAGTGCCATCATCCAACAATAGCCCCTCGTCCGTTAGACTATCAAGTTAATGAATTCCTTTCTATGAATCCGCAAACTATCAGTAAACATATTGTTGGCCGCAAAGATACAAATAATCTAGGAAACAACCAACTATTTTCCAATCGCATTCAATCAGCTTGAACAATTATTTCCAAGAAGGAAGAGCCGAATCCCACATACCAAAAGAAGAAAAGCCAAACATCTGTCCGACAGATATTCAGCTTTTCTTCTTTCAAGTGGGCCATCTTGGGCTTGAACCAAGGACCTCCAGATTATGAGTCTGTTGCTCTAACCAACTGAGCTAAAAGCCCGTACACAACCCTTTTATCGGATTTGCAGTGCAAAGGTACGGTTTATTGATGAATTGTGCAAATAAAAGAACTTTTTTTTGCATATTCTGCTTAATTTTCCACTTCAAAACCGATAGCCTCGACTGCTTGACGTATGGAAGCGAGGTCAACATGACCTCTGACTACAGCTGTAGCCGAAGGGAGGTCAACCAGTACAGATTCAACTCCCGGTATCCGGGCTATGGCATTCTCCACATTGGTGCGACAATGATTACAACTCATCCCCTTGATGCGGAGAGTGATTTCGCCACAACCAGACGAAGAGGCCATCTCTGAATGACATCCACACGCACTTTCGGAAGAGCATCCGCACGACTCTTCCGAGTGGCATTGGCATCCGTCTTCCGAATGACACCCACATCCACCCTTACGCACATAGCGCCGATAGAGCGCATTGACAAGCAGGAGCAGAAGCAAGCATGTGCAAGCGATATTGAAATAGGCTGGAGTCTCATGGCAACTATGGTGCATGGCTTCAAGATGGGAGGTGAACCACTCTGCCGGAAGCAGATAGTCAATACCCAAAGCAAAGGCCACGGCTCCGCTAATGATGGAAGCCAAGTACAGGATGAGGGTGCGTCTGCCCATAACCTTCTGAATAACCAGTATGGAAGCAGCATTGACGGCCGGCCCTGCCATCAACAGTACAAGAGCCGTACCTGGAGACAGACCCTTCATCATCAGAGCAACAGCAATGGGGATAGACCCCGTCGCACACAGATACATAGGCACAGCAAAGGCCAACACCAACAGAATACTGAGCAATGTACTGTCTGCAAACAGGGCAAAAAAGGAGTCAGGGACAAGCACGGTAATCAGCCCGGCTATGACCAATCCCAAGACAAGCCATCGGCCGATATCTTGCATCATCTCCACAAAAGCATAGTGTAATGCCTTTTTTATACGGCCGAAGAAACTCAGACTCTCTACGGGGGCATTGTCTGCCGGCTGGATTTGCATGGTTTTCTCCGCTTTACGGTCAAACAGATTTACCATCTGTCCGCCTACAAGAGCAGTGACCAACGCGGCCAACGGACGTATCAGGGCAAAGGGCAACCCCATGAGCGAATAGGTGGCAATGATGGAATCGACACCTGTCTGAGGAGTAGCAATGAGGAAAGAGACACTGGCCCCTCTGGAGGCTCCCTGCCGATAGAGCGACATAGCCGTAGGGATGACCCCACACGAGCACAAAGGGATTGGGACACCCAACAATGCTGCGTTAAGCACCGAACGAAAGGAGGAACCGCCCAAATAACGCTGATAGAGGTTGCCGGGGACAAAAGCATGCATCAATCCTGCCAACAAGAATCCCAGCAACAGATAGGGCGACATTTCATTTACCAAATCTATGATTTCATTCATAACAGTCAAAAAAAAATGGATTACAAGTTCTTTCAACGGACAAAGTTAAACAAACATTTTCTTTCGTCGCGACAAACACCCAAGTTTTTTGGCTCTCCTCCATTGTATTTGCAAGTTGGTTGCAAAAGAGAAGGATTAGGAATTTAAGTTTCGCAAGCTCAACCTTTTGAAGTTCAGAAGTTTCCGCTTCGCTCAGGAGTTACAGACAATAGCTTTGAATGTCATGTTTAGTTTTGTTAAAATATAGCCTGAACTCCTGTAACTCCTGCAACTTCTTATACTTGCGAAAGTTGAATTAGGAAGTCGAGGTTCACCACACCTCCGTGCGATATGCCTTCAGTTCGTTTCTAAGTTCTTTGGCACGTCCACCCGTAAGGCTGTCCAGCAACTCCCAAAAGCGAGGGCCATGATTCATTTCACGGGTATGACACAATTCGTGCAACATTACATATTCGCGCAGATGCGAAGGAAGCAGTATCAGATAACATGAAAGGTTGATATCCTTACGTGTCGAACAACTCCCCCATCGTCCTTTACTCACATTCACCTTACATCGGTTGAACGGTAAATCATGCAATACAGAAAGTGCACGCAAACGCTCAGGCAACAACCATGACGCCTGTTGCCTCAGTGCCTTTTCAATGACCCGGTGCAACCATTCTTGGCACTCAGGAGCATCAAATTGCGTATCAGGAGGACAAATAATGGTCGTTTCTCCTGGCTTGGAATTACTATAAAAGACATTGCGAGTCCCTGAATCTATAGTCAACGCGACAATATCATTCTTTATCCGAAAGTCCAAATCTATCACTCTTTTGCCATCTCCCCACTTTTCCGTCATTGACTTTCTGATTGCCTGTTGGCGTTTATGCAGTTCATCCCTGAATCGGTCCAGGGTCTTCATCAGCATATCCGCAGAAGTATTTGGAGGTATGGTGACCGTCACACCATCAACCTGTGGGCGCATGATAATACGTCGTGCACGGACATTCAAGCGCACGACAATCTGTCCCAATTGGTCATCTGTAAAATTCTGCAGCATGAAATCAGTCAATAGGGATGGTAAACCAGAAAGTAGCTCCTTTCCCCTCTTCACTATCTACTCCGATGGTCCCCCCTAGCCCTTCAACAAAGCTCTTACTGATACTAAGTCCCAATCCGCTACCTTGTACAAAATTATCCAGTTTTATAAAGCGGTCAAACACTTCTGCTTGCTTCTCTTTGGGAATACCAATACCCGTATCAGCTACATAGAAACGAACCTGTGTCTCATCGACAAGTTCAAAGCCGATGCAGATTTCCCCTTGGGAAGTGAACTTGATAGCGTTTCCTACAAAATTGCTCAACACTTGATTCAAACGTATGCGGTCAGAATTCAATGTACAACTAGGCAAATCATCAGCCACATATAAATTGACACCTGAAGAGACTTTCAGATTCATGGAGATAAGGACATCATTGCACAGTCCTATAGGATCAAAGAACTGCTTGTCAAAATTGAGAGTTCCCGATTCTATTTTTGCCAAATCCAACACGTCAGTGACAAGTTTAAGCAATTGAGCATTATTTTGGTCAATAATCTCCTGATACATCTTACGCTCGTCCGCATTGTCTGTTTCTGCCATCAAAGTAGAGAATCCGACAATGGCATTCAGAGGAGTACGTATTTCGTGACTCATATTAGCGATGAAAGCACTTTTCAACTTGTCTGCCCGCTCTGCCTGCTCCTTAGCCGCAATCAGTTCCTGCTCACGTTCTTTATTCCGGGTATTATCCAGATTGATCATCACATATCCGATACAACGTCCCTGGGCATCAAACATCTTCCGGATTTTCGTTATCAGATTGATACAATCGGTACGATGACTGGGGTAATACCCATCAGTCAGCGAGAACTGGTAATCAAACTGGAAGCGGCTCTCATCATTATCCATAACAATACGGGTACGTTCAGGACCAATATTGGGATTGTGCAAAAGATCTATGCCAAGCATATCATTCTTATGATGCACACCGAAGATATCCAAATCCCGCTTATTCACATCAATGAGCACTCCTTCATCGTTATAGATTTCCACACCAGCCGGTATGTTCTCAAAAATGTTTTTGAAAAGGGTTTCTCTGTTTTCGCGTGGCGGAATCTCCTGCAAGATACCAAAAGCAATCAGTTCTCCTTTGGCATTAGTTTCCCTGCTGCCCATACGGGAATTCACCCATATGACACCGTGGGACGTATTGATGGGGAACTCCTGTTCGTAGTAATCGTCACACGATTCTATCGTCAGGAACTTACTGGTAGCCCGTAGACGCCAGTCCTCACGAATCATAGCTGCAAAATTGGAGAAAGGGATTGTGCGTTCTGTCCCCAGCATCTGACAGAGATATTCGGAGCAGGTATATTCACGCGTGGTGAAATTGGCTTCCCACCAACCAATCTTGCCTAATTGGCAAAGACGATTGAGACGGTCGGCATCTGTACATTGAGAAACATCCATGATTTTCGAATGCTTTATAGTTTTTAGGTATTAGGGTTGCAAATGTAATGCATTTTGCCCATTTCTGCAAGATTCTGACTTTTTTTCTTGCCCATTGATGAACAAATCGACATCAGGCGTGTTATTTGGTTGTTAATATTTTCTCTCTCTAATATTCTAATAGGAACGCGGCTTATTGTTCGGGATGAATAGTAAGCCGCTTTTTTCTTTCAATGAAAAACGATATCCACGATGACCTGCGCACCCACTTTCTCGTTGAGACGTTGTACCAGTTGCTTGCGGGACATCTGCAGGTCTTGCCGCAGAGCGGGCGAGGTCAGATGGACAAACAGTGTCTGGTTCTTGATAAACATCTGCCCGGTATATCGGGATATGGCTTTGCCAAGCACCGTCTCCCATGCTTGGATGAGACGGTATTCATTGAGAGGCGACTCCAATCCCTCTTCACGCAAGAAACGGTATATAAGTTCCCCTACCGGCAGGGCATTACTGCGCTTCATGCATCAGACTCCTTTCTTCCTTCCGCCAAGCGCAGATGCACTTCGCCATTCTCTACTTCAAACAGGTTATAAGGCTGGTCAATGGTACGCAATATACTGTCCAGATGATCACGATTCGTGTCGGTGATGAATATCTGTCCGAAATTGTCACCTGACACCAGCTTGACAATCTGCTCCACCCGCACGGCATCCAACTTGTCAAAGATGTCATCCAGCAACAACAGGGGAGTCGTCTGGCTACCTGTACGACGTAAAAAATCAAATTGTGCCAATTTCAAAGCTATGAGGTAAGTCTTGTTCTGCCCCTGTGACCCCTCGCGCTTAATCAGGTAGTCTCCTAGTTTCATCTCCAGTTCATCCTTATGCACACCATGTAGCGAATAGCCGACAATACGGTCTTTCATCCGACTCTGACGGATAATCTCCAACAAGGGGCCACGTTGGGCATGAGACTGATAGCCCAAACTCACCTCTTCACTGTCTTGCGAAATGAAGGAATAGAACTTTTGGAAAATGGGGACAAACTCATTGATGAACGCCTCCCGCCGGGTAAAGATGTATTCGCCCGTTGTAGCCATCATCTCTTCCCAAACAGAGAGAAGTTCAGGGTCGGGCTCCTCTTCCCCCTTCAGCAAGGTATTGCGTTGTTGCAAGGCTTTGTTGTAGCGCACCAAAGCATCCAGATAGGTACGGTCATATTGCGAAATGACCACATCCATAAATCGGCGGCGCTCTTCACTGCCCCCAGCAATCAAGTCAGAGTCAGCTGGTGAAACAATGACCAACGGAATGAATCCGATATGGTCTGCCAGACGAGAATACTCCTTCTTGTTGCGCTTGAACTGCTTCTTCCGGCCACGCTTCATTCCGCAATAGATTTCTTCAGGAGTGGCATCCTCCTGCTCATAGAAGCCTTGCACCACGAAAAATTCCTCCCCGTGGCAAATGATTTGCGAATCAATCGGATTGTTACTGCTTTTGCAGAACGACAAATAATATACGGCATCCAGCAAATTGGTCTTACCCACACCATTGTGTCCGATAAAGCAGTTCAGCTTGTCGGCAAACTCCAACTCTGCTTGTCGGATATTCTTGTAGTTAAATATGGAGATTCGTTTCAGTATCATTGTCTGCTTCTTGAGTTTAGGAGGTATCAGAATACAGAGACACAAAGACACAGAGTTTTTTCTCCTTTCTATGTTGTACCTCTGTGTCTTCGTGCCTCTGTATTCTAAGAAAAAGAGTATTCTAACACACCTTCTTCTTTATCATCATCTATTTACGCCAAGCTGTACACGACGTCCATAATCTGCTTGCCCAGTTCATCGGCAGCCTCCATGGTGGAAGCCTCGCTATAGACACGGATAATGGGTTCGGTATTGCTCTTGCGCAAATGTACCCAGCGGTCGGGGAAGTCAATCTTCACTCCATCAATGTCATTGACCTGCTCATCCTTGAAGAGTTCCTTCACCTTGGCCAATATGAGGTCAACATCGGTTTCGGGAGTAAGGTCAATGCGGTTCTTGGCAATGAAGTAAGGAGGATAAGTGGCACGAAGCTGGCTGACAGTGCCTCCCTCATGTGCCAGATGGCTGAGGAAGAGAGCTATGCCCACAAGCGCATCGCGACCGTAATGGCTGGCATGATAGATGACTCCACCATTACCTTCGCCACCAATGACAGCTCCCGTCTCCTTCATCTTGGTAGTGACGTTCACCTCACCTACGGCAGCGGCATTATACTGCTGGCCATACTTGGCGGTGACATCGCGCAGAGCACGGGTACTGCTGAGGTTGCTCACGGTATTTCCGGGAGTATGCTTGAGGACATAGTCGGCCACAGTTACCAGTGTGTATTCTTCGCCATACATCTCACCATTCTCGCAAATCATGGCCAGACGGTCCACATCGGGGTCAACAACGAAAGCCACATCGTGGCCACCACGCTTCATCAATCCCATGATATCGCCCAAGTTCTTTTCCAAGGGTTCAGGATTGTGTTGGAAATCACCAGTGGGTTCGCCATAGAGGACCTCCACACTGTTTACACCCAATTGGTTCAACAGTTTGGGGAGAATGACACCTCCGACAGAGTTGACAGCATCAATGGCCACTTTGAAGTTTGCCTTGCGGATAGCTTCCACATCCACCAGTTCAAGTGCCAATACGGCATCAATATGCTTCTGATCATACGTGTTGTCCTCGGTATATTTGCCCAAGTGCTCGACATCTGCATAGTCAAACTCTTCAGCATCGGCAATACGCAACACTTCGTTACCCTCTGCCGCATTGAGGAATTCACCATGTTCGTTGAGCAACTTCAGTGCATTCCACTGACGGGGATTGTGACTGGCTGTAAGAATGATACCTCCACAAGCACCCTCCATGGCAACGGCCAATTCGGTGGTAGGAGTAGAAGCAAGGCCGATGTTGACCACATCGAAGCCCATGCCCATAAGCGTGCCACAAACGATATTCTTCACCATCTCGCCCGAGATGCGGGCATCGCGTCCTACCACAATCTTATTGCTTGCTACTTGAGTGGTCCGACGGATGAAGGTGGCATAAGCCGAAGTAAACTTCACTACATCAAGCGGGGTGAGCCCCTCGCCTACGGCTCCGCCAATGGTTCCGCGGATACCGGAAATAGATTTGATAAGTGTCATCTTGCTTTTTGATAAGTTATTTCGTAAAAACAGGGATATACGTAAGATGAAGCAGTTGACTGTCCCTCGCTATGGGGAACTATCAAGCGTACTTTAGGAAATTCAGAGAGCATAAACTTCAAGCGTATATAAGGCAAAGGCATCATCCACCCCGAAGGGACTGGGCTACCGTAAGCCGGATACATATAGCCCGAAGTAAAGGAACCAGAGTAGGAGCCATTCTTGTTTTCAATGGTCATGACATCATGGTTAGAAGCATCGTAAAGGTTACCTGTAAGGGTATCCATCTCCTTGATGTTCACTTCGTAGTAACGTACATTGATTTCCGCACGCTCACCATTGGCCAAAGGCTCTCCCTCACCCTTGCGGACAATCTGCATATAGACTCCCTTATCCTTGAAGAGGACGTATTCTTTCTTCTCCACATCGGTAGTGGAATCCTGGGCACAGAACTGTTCATAGGATATGACCTTGATACCCTCGGACTTGATATATGCCTCTATGGCCTCGCGCTCTTTCTCCTTCATTTCGGCATATGTTTCAGTGTCGTCACACGCTTGGAAAAGGCAGGTACATGCCATGAGGATGCAGAGCGAATTGAAAATTCTTTTCATCATAAAAAAGCTTTTTTACTATCTATCAGACTAATTTTGCCGCAAATGTACAAAAAACAGAAGGAACATCCGCACACATTTGCAAGCAATTAGGGTTCTATAACTTATTTTTAAGCAACAAGGGCTGATATTTGACCAGTGCAGCCTTGAAACGTTCCAATGCTTCGTCCATAGTGCCATACACTTCGCCCCCCGAAGCATTGAGGTGTCCGCCACCGCCAAAGAACTCGGCTGCCACCTGGTTGCAAGGGAATTCTCCCGTTGAGCGCAAGGAGACCTTTATCATCCGTTTCTCTGTATCTTCACGCAGGAAAACGGAGAAACAGATACCCTTCATCTGCAAGGGGAGGTTGACAAAGCCCTCAGAGTCGCCACGCATATAGTTGAACCGATACTGTTCTTTCTTTGTCAGAGTGATGAGTGCCGCACGGAACTCGGGATAGACATGCATGTGGGAGAGCACATGTCCCATAAGGCGCAGACGTCCCTCGGAGTAGGTATGAAAGACCTTGCGGTATATCAGGTCCTTATCGATACCCTTACTGAGCAGCTGACTGATGATGTAGTAGATTTCGGGGCTGTTACTGTTGTAAGTGAAACTTCCCGTGTCGGTCATCATACCCGTATAGATGCATTCGGCACATGCTGTGGTGATATCCTCAAAATAACCTAAACGGCATATCAGACGGAATACCAGCTCAGAAGTAGAGGATATATGAGGATGGGAGATGACTATATCACAAAACGGCTCTGGGTCAAGATGATGGTCAACCAGCATCTTTCGTGCCTTGGAAGCCTCAACGGCAGCCGCCACCTTGTCAATGCGCTTCAGACAATTGAAGTCGAGGCAACAGATGACATCTGCTTCGGCAATCAGTTTGTCCGCTTCGTCCGGGTGCTTGTCATAGCGGATGATACTCTGTGCCCCCTTCATCCAATAGAGGAAATCAGGGAAGGCATTGGGCATCACCACATGCACTTCCTTGTCCTGCGACTGGAGGAAATGGGCCAATCCCAAAGAAGAGCCGATGGCATCCCCATCGGGGAAAACGTGCGACACAATCACTATATTTTCAGCCTTGTCCAACCACTTTGCAAAACGGTCAACATTGGCTTGCAGAATCACTTTACTCAGCATACTTAATTCATTGGTTCTACTAAAACGGTGCAAAATTAGATAAAATTCTGCGATTATCGGTCATTAGGGAGGGATTTCTTGAATAATAAAGGTAAGGTGTCCAATTTGTTGTACCCTGTTTTTGTACTAATTTAACGTAAGTTTAATATAAGGAGCAGAGTAACTGCAACTCCTCCCCTAAGTTAGGGGCGTAGCAAGGTCAATAGAGGATTGACTAGATGTCAATCCGTGCCTTGCGAGGGGAGCACAGTGCTCTGTGCGACGATGCCCCGAAGGGTGGCCTTAGGCCGGAGGAGTGTGTAAAAATGAGGATTTTACGGACACACGCCCTCCCCCTACGGGGACTCCCTCTAACTTAGAGGGAGAGTTGTGATTACTACTGAATCCCATAAACTTACACGTTGAATCAGAGCAAAAGAATGTATTGTCTGAACTCCTAAAAACGCTCTGTCTAATCTTCTCTCATCCCCAAAGCCTGGTTCTCGGCAGCCTCCATCTGTTCACGCTCGCCGGGTCCCTTGTCATTTATACCGCACAGGTGCAGGATGCCATGAATGATGACACGGTAAAGTTCGCGCTCATACTCCTGGCCGAACTGTTCGGCATTGGTACGCACGGTATCGAGGCTGATAAAGAGGTCACCACTGATGACATCACCCTCGGTATAGTCAAAGGTGATGATGTCGGTGTAATAGTCGTGTTGCAGGTACTCGCGGTTCACTTCCAATATCCGCTCGTCATCACAGAAGATGTAGGCCACCTCGCCCACCCGTTTGCCATACTTGGCCGCTACGGCCTTGATCCACGCATTGTTCTCGCGTTTTTTGATTGCAGGGAGACGTACTCCCTCGGTCTGATAGGTTATCACTATTTTAATTATAAATTATGAATTTGCAAAACAATCATCTACACTTCTAAAAACTCACTCGTAACTTGTAGCTTGCAGCTCGTCACTGATAAAACTATCGTCTGCAATCCTACACTCCTGCCTCCTACACTCCTAAAAGCAAACTCCTTTACTTACAAAGTTGAGTATCAAAAGAACAGGTAGCATATAAACAAAGCCGCCGTGATACCCGCCGCATCGGCCAAGAGGCCGCAAGGTACGGCATGGCGCGTCTGCCGGATGCCGACACTGCCGAAATAGACGGCAAGGATGTAGAAGGTGGTATCCGTAGAGCCCTGGAAAAGACAGGCCAAGCGGCCTACGAAAGAGTCGGCACCATAGGTCTGCATGGCATCCACCATCAACCCTCGGGCACCACTCCCACTCAGCGGCTTCATCAAGGCTGTGGGCAATGCGCCCACAAACTCTGCATCAAAGCCCATGGCCACCACGGCCGTCCCTATGCCATCGAGCAACAAATCCATGGCTCCCGAAGCACGAAAGACTCCGATGGCTACCAGTACGGCCACCAGATAGGGTATGATGCGGACTGCCGTCTGAAAACCCTCTTTGGCTCCTTCGACAAAGGCATCATAGACATTTACCCGCTTGCGCATTCCGGCCAAAATGAAACCTATTATAATAAGGAATAGGAAAATATTGGCAACCAGACTGGAATAAAGGTCCATCTGCTCACGCGAAAGTTGGCTCACCCCCCAGATAATCAACGCCACAGCACCACACATACCGCCCAAGATGGTCAGCATCGTGCGGTTCAACAGACTGATGCGCTGATAAAGGCACACCGCCACCATGCCGACAATGGTAGAAAAGAAAGTGGCCAACAGAATGGGAATGAACACATCCGTCGGCTGGGCTGCGCCCATCTGTGCCCGATAGACCATCACACTGACGGGTATCAGTGTCAGTCCCGACGTATTCAGCACAAGAAACATTATCATGGGATTGCTGGCCGTGTCCTTCTTGGGGTTCAGTGTCTGCATCTCCTCCATAGCCTTCAGACCAAGGGGAGTGGCCGCATTGTCAAGCCCCAACATGTTGGCTGCTATGTTCATAAAGATAGTACCCGTGACGGGATGCCCCTTCGGAATGTCGGGGAACAAGCGGCAGAAGAGCGGACTCATCCAGCGGGCCAGCATATTCACTACCCCACCCTGTTCACCAATCTTCATGATGCCCAGCCAGAGACTGAGCACACCCGTCAGTCCCAAGGAGATGGTAAAGGCCGTCTCTGCCGAATTGAACGTAGAGTTCATCATGGCCGGAAATACCTCCACGTCGCCCATGAACACCAGTTTCACCACCGCCACCACAAAGGCGATGAGAAAAAAAGCTATCCAAATATAATTAAGAACCATAGCTGTCGAATTATTTACGAGTGGCAAATATACTGCTTTTAAATTAAAATTCGTACATTTGCACCTCACAATCTAAAAGAACAGGTATGAAAAAGAACGATTGGAAAGACCGCTTGGGCATGGTGTACTCCACCAACCCTGACTTTCAGTTTGTCACAGACGACGAGCCGGAAGCAGAAACACTCCCTAAAAACCAGCAACGCCTACGTGTAAGAATTGAGAAAAACGGACGCGGAGGAAAGACCGCAACCATCATCGCCGGCTTCATCGGCTCAGAGGCAGACCTGAAGGAACTGGGCAAGTGGCTCAAAGGCCGATTGGGTGTGGGAGGCAGTGCCAAAGATGGCGAAGTACTGGTACAAGGCGACTTCAAGCAACGGGTTATCGACCTGCTGAAAGCTGACGGATATACACAGACAAAGTGAGAGCAAGAGGGTGTAACCCCAATGCCCTCTTTTTATTTCATAGACGCGGATAACGCGGATTGTACAGGTCCAGTCCGAAAAGTCGGTTGTATATAATTGGTTTACATGCCGTCTCTGTATCTGGAACGTAAAGAACCTTCCTGCTACTCTGTAAACATTCTAAAATTCCACCTTATCCATCAAACGCCCAGCAGGAGACATCCGCCTGTCTTACAACCACCCATAGAGGATTTCTATCCGATTGCTAATGAGCGTCATACTGCACAACTTCCCAAAATCGCGTATTTTCCTCCAAACAGAAACCTCGTCCCAAATACCGCATTCTCAGAGCCTCAGTTTTGCATAAATATACAAGAACAAGTTTTTTAACGACACTATGCATATTAAGTCTTGCCATCATATTGACTGCATTTTCGTGTGGATCTAACATATACAGTTACAAGAAAGGGTGCAAGTATGAATACGGTGAACTCGTTGGGCATTCTAACATTCAATTTGTGAACCACACAGACCAAACGATTTGGCTTGAATGGAATCCACGCTATCCGATGGAAAGTTCAGACTCTTTGTTCTCGGGATTCCAAGTAAGGATAAAAGATTCATTCAACCTGATGCCTCTGAAAAGCGAATGTTGGGAAGGAGAACTGAAGAAAATTCCTTTCGTACGGATTTTCCTTTTCGATGCGCCCTACAACTCTATCAGCAACCATCCCGACAGCCTCCTGCGCTTTCAAAAGGAGCATCTGATAGATATGCATTGGTACACCCGAAAGGAATTGGACAGTCTGAATTGGACAATTCATTACCCCACACGGTAAGCAGAAGAATGAAAGCGGCTCCACCGCCCCACGGAGCCGCTTTCAACCGACAACAAAGCCGCTTTCGGGTGCATCGTTATAGATGGACGGGCATATAGGTGCATCACAGGTGCTCTATCCATGACTTCCGCGAGAAGGACGGAGAAGAGAACGAAGAAAAGAAGAAAAATCACACCATAAACAAACTTTTCTTCAACAGAAACTTGCAGATTCATATATTTGTTGTACCTTTGCAACACTAGAACCCCCAAGCCTCTTAACAATGCTCAAATCGGGGGTCGTTTTTTATATATACTATGGCTGTTAACTTTGACAAATCCTACACTTCACCTGAAGTCATCGTTGATATTCTGCAAAAACGTGGTTTGAATATTGATAACCGACAATTGGCTGCTGACATTCTCAAAAATGTGGGTTACTATCGTTTCAGTGCATATTTGTACCCTTTTTTGATGCAACCTAAGGAAGAACATGTATTCAAGCAGGATGGTTGCTTCGGGAATGCATGGGAACTGTATCGTTTTGACAAGAAATTGCTTCAGATGGCAACGAACCTTTTTCTTGCAAAATATCAAGAACTGTCGTGAACTCTTGAATGTTTAATCCACGACGGGCGCAAAGTTTCAGTGACTTTCGAAACTGTCCGGTATAAATTACATCGTACATGATTTAGCCTAATATCTGTTTGATAAGGTCTTCAGAATTTTTGGCTTGAAATACATTCCCTTTGCGAACGTCTTCCAAGCCTTTTTCTATACCACTCTTGCGTTGAACACGCATCACCCATCCCATCTTTTTAGCAAGACTTCTGAGTAGATTCAAGTCATTTTGTGGCAATGAGAGTGTGACATTCTCAGAAATTACAGCAGTCTGCATAATCGTAATATTATATTGGTTATTTTTTGCAAAGATAATATATATAATTCATTTTTTCCAACTATCTCTCAGAATTTTAACACCCATCCGTCCGTCCCTTCGCGTTTGTAACCCTCGTTGCAAACGAGGATGGACGAGAATCCTCCCGTGGAGGAGGTGGCGAAAGATACCTATCTTAGCGCCCGAAGATTTAAATCTTACGGCTTGAAGATTTAAATCTTCTGACGCCTCCGAATGCTATATACTGTAGCCTCTTGTATCGTGTCTCCTTTTCACCCCAAACCATGCCTCAACAAAAGACAATGGGTGCGGTGATGTTGCGCAAGGTATTCACTACGGACCAACCGGCAATTTCGGCTGTAGCACTATAGACATCAATGACGGCATGCACCTGCTCGTTCTTGATTTCCACCCGCTGGGTGTCGCCTACAAAACCGGGAGTGGATTGCATGGTGACTTGCATGTTCTGAGGCCCTACGGAGGCACGTGAGGCAGCTACTGTGACATTGACTTTCGTGGGGAATTGGGCAATGGCTTCGGTGGCTGTACCTTGAAAGACGGTGCGCTGCTCGTGCTGCAAAGCCTCATCATAGACAGGAGTACCCTTCAAGGCGTTGGGCCCCTTCTCGTTAAAGAAACGGGCTGTAGCACCTCCCATCAATGTGGCAGTCTGAAGCACATCGAAACCACCCGTGGCACCAGAGACCACATATACGTGCGCCCCACTCTCTTTGGCCGTCTGCATCACCTCGGCATAGAAGGCATCATCAGCAAAGGCTCCGATGGAAAGTGTGACCACAGATGTGCCCTGACGCAAAGCGGGCAAGGCCAACTCGCGCATGGCTGCCGGTGAAGCAGCCTCAACAACAAAATGGGGATGCAAGGAGAGCAGTTCGTCCACACTGCCGCATACCTGACACCCCTGTACACGGGCCGCCAAAGCTTCGGCCTTGGAAGCGGTGCGCGAATAGACTCCGACCAATTCATACTCACTAAGCAAACCTTTCTGCAAAGCATCGACAACAATGCCACCGAGTCTGCCACAACCAACAATTACTAGTTTCTTCATACGTTTTTCTATCATATTTCAGCCCCAAAGGTATAAAATAAAGCAGAAAGAACGAAATTATTCGGCAATGTTTCGCGTTACTTGAGTAATTTATCCTAATTTTGCCTGCAATTTGAAATCCAAGTTTTAAAGTAAGGGGACGAAAGGCCCGAACTTGGACTTAAAACTTCAGACATTGAACAGAGAAAAAAAATGGAATCACTGAAAGAGACCCTGATGCAATGGCTCAGCAACTCGGGAATGAGCCAAGAAGGCATCAACTTGACTGAACAACTGGGGACCATCGCTTTCATCCTGGCACTGGTGTGGATAGCCGACCTTATCTGCCGGCGCCTGTTCGTACCTGCCATCAAGAAAATCGTCAACAGAACGCATGTCACCTGGGACGAAACACTACTGAACGACCGGGTACTGGATGACATGTGCCACCTCATCCCGGCCTTTGTGGCCAACATGCTGATGCCATTGGCCTTTCCCCATACTCCCATTCTGCAATCGCTACTGATAAAAGCCAGCGAAATATACATCATTGCAGCGGCCTTGAGACTGGTGTTCAGTTTCTCCAACTCGCTCCACAACCTGAGCAACGAACGGGAAAAGACGAAGAACCGTCCGCTGAAGGGTGTGTTCCAGATGATAAAGATTCTGGCCGTATC
Organism: Bacteroidaceae bacterium; assembly: GCA_017516265.1. GTDB lineage: Bacteria > Bacteroidota > Bacteroidia > Bacteroidales > Bacteroidaceae > Phocaeicola_A. The sequence goes on along the minus strand of JAFXDL010000014.1, from coordinate 12,490 downwards.
GCTCTCCATCATCTTCATCATCAGCATACTGATGGACAAATCGCCCATTGACCTGCTGGTGGGACTGGGAGCTGCCGCCACCGTGCTGATGTTGGTCTTCAAGGATACCATCGTGGGACTGGTGGCTGGGGTACAACTATCGGCCAATGACATGCTACGTCCGGGCGACTGGATAACGATGCCCAAGTATGGGGCCGACGGTGTGGTGTTCGAGGTGAACCTGACAACGGTGAAGGTGCGCAACTGGGACAACACCACTGTGACAGTGCCTCCCTACACGCTGGTAAGTGACTCGTTCCAAAACTGGCGCGGCATGTTCGAGAGTGGCGGACGACGCATCAAACGCTCCATCGATATAGATATGACAAGCGTGCGGTTCTGCACTCCGGAAGAGATAGAGGCGTATCGTGAAAAAGGCATTGTACATCCCGAAGACCATCTGGAGGAGTTGACAAACATCACCATGCTACGACGGGCACTGATGAAATACCTGAAAGAGAATCCGCGCGTGAACCAAGACCTGACGGTAATGGTGCGCCAACTGCAACCCACCCCACAAGGTATGCCTCTGGAACTGTACTTCTTCTCCGCCGACAAACAGTGGGTGGCTTATGAAATATTGCAGGCCGACGTGTTTGACTATGTGATGGCCACGGTGCCCAGCTATGGACTGAAGGTGTTCCAAAGCCCAATGGGAGAAGACATCAGGAAAATGAAGAAAGAAGAGTGAAGAACGAAGAATAAAGGATGGTGACTCTGACAAGAATAGGAAGCAAGGATGTGCACTACAACTTCGTGGAGGAACTGCTGCACACGGCTTTTCCCGAAGCAGAACGGCGCAATGATGATGAGCAGCGATGGAACGCTGACCACGAAGCACGGTTTCATTGTCTGTTGGCAACGGACGGACAAGAACCCGTAGGACTACTCACATATTGGGATTTTGACACCTTCATATATATCGAACATCTGGCTACCGCTCCCTACCTACGCGGACAGGGTATCGGGAAGGAGATGGTATGCACATTCTTCGAAGAGCATTTGTCCAAGCCTGTGGTATTGGAAGTGGAAGTGCCGACAAACGAAATGAGCCGCCGACGTATCGGATTCTACGAACGGTGTGGACTACACTTGTGGGAATGTGACTACCGGCAACCACCCTACCGGAACTCCGACGGATGGCTACCTATGTACCTGATGGCAAGCTCCGGACTTTCGAAAGAAAAAGACTACCAGCACATCCAAAACCGTATTCATCAAGAGGTATATAGGATGCCCTCCCTTAAAGAACGACAATAACGGCAATAATAACTATAGTGACTATAATTTCCTGTAGTGATTATAGCTGCTATAATTTCTATAGCTACTATAAATTCCTACAGCTACTCCCCCTACAACTGAGTCACCCCCTCAACAAACTGGTCCAAGAAAAGGAGATTGCCATCGTACACAGCGTATGAAAAACTGTTTATCCAATCGCCCAATATCAGGATGCGGCTTTCGCGATTCAGCATCAAATCGAGCTCAATGTGGCGATGTCCAAAGATGAAATAATTGATTTCGGGATGGTTTTTCAGGTAATCCTTGGCATAAAGCACCAGTCCCTCTTTATCCTCGCCCTGATAAGGAGGTTCTTTCCCATCTACCCGCTTCAAACGGCTATGCTTGGCCCACTCCAAACCGAAATCGACACTCCAACGCGGATGCAGGGTAGAGAACAGGCGTTGCAAGGTACGACTATGGAAAATGGTCTGTATCAGGCGTACCTTCCAATGACGGTCGGCATAGTCCAGCCCGTCACCATGGGCCAGATAGAAGATTTTACCTCCCAATTCAAGAGTCTGCGGCTCACGATGCAGAATCACACCACACTCTTTCTCCAGGTAATCACCACACCACATATCGTGGTTTCCCACGAAATAGTGCACCTCCACACCCATATCGGTCAGTTCTGACAGTTTTCCAAGGAAACGGGTGTAGCCCTTGGGGACCACCAATTTGAATTCGTACCAGAAATCAAACATGTCACCCAACAGGTAAACGGCTTCAGCCTTGTGCTTGATACTGTCCAGAAAGTTCACCAAGCGACGCTCGTGCGTACGACTATGCTCTATGGCCCGCGAGCCAAGATGAGCATCGGAAAGGAAATAGATATTCTTCATATCAGGTGTAAGGATTAGGGCAAAGGATTAGAGAAATTGAATAATCATTCGAGTTTACTGGAATGAATCTACCAAACTATCAACTTCTAATTTTTAGTTTTTAATTCTGTCACAAGAAGCCCAGTTCGAGTTTGGCTTCTTCGCTCATCATGTCCTTGTCTCACTCGGGTTCAAAGACCAAGTTGATAGTGGCTGCAGTCACTCCCTGTACCGACTCAACCTTTTGACGCACATCCTCCATAATGAAGTCTGCCGCCGGACAGTTGGGAGCCGTCAGAGTCATGTCTATCGACACAGTCCCTGACTCTTCCACATCAATTTTGTATATCAATCCCAGGTCATAGACATTGACAGGAATCTCTGGGTCAAACACCGTTTTCAGCATCGCAATGATGCGCTCTTCTATCGCAAATTTATCAAAATCCATTCTAATATGCTTTAATATTGCAAGCAAAGATACAACAAAGTAGAAAATAAGCACTGCCAACTGACGTTTTTTTTCTACCTTTGCCCCAAATAGAACCCGAAAACAAGATTTTAACAAGAAAAAACGTCATGAAACGCATCGCAATAGTAGCTATTTTATCCCTGTATGCCTGCCTGGCCAGTGCACAACCAGCTCCCTTTTTCGACCGTACGGAAGCCGACCTGGGGACTGTACTTTGGAAAGAGCCTGTCACTGTAACTTTCACTGTGGCCAACCGTGGGAACCAGCCACTGAACATCACCTATGCAGGTACCGACTGTGGGTGCACAGTGGCCAAGTGGACAGAATCGCCCATAGCACCCGGAAAAAGCGGAGAAATCTCTGCCACATTCGATGCCGGCTTCTTGGGACGCTTCCAAAAGATGGTAGCCATATACACCAATGCCGATGATGCCCCCTACTACCTGACCCTGCGTGGACATGTGGTGAGCCGACTGGACAATTACGACGAAACACACCCCTACCAGATGGGGAATATACGGATGAACTGCAACAGGGTGGACTTTGCCGATGCCTACAAAGGACAACGGCCAACGGCCCAAATCAACATCATCAATACGGGTGATGCCCCCTACGTACCCGTACTGATGCACCTGCCATCCTACATCACTTTGAAGTCCATGCCTGACACACTGCGTCGCAAACAAGCCGGCACACTGATGCTGACACTGGACACAGACAAGCTGACACACCTGGGACTGACACAAACATCCGTATTCCTTTCGCGCTATATGGGTGACAAGGTTTCGGAAGAAAATGAAATCCCATTGACTGCCACACTGCTCCCCGACTTCTCCGCACTGAGTGCTGCTGAGCGGACACTGGCTCCCCAAGCTAATATCTCGGAAACAGACATTGACTTTGGACCATTCGGAAAGAAGAAGAAGTTTACCCGGACACTGACACTGAGCAACACAGGAAAATCCCCCTTGAGGATACAAGAGTTGCAGGTTTCCAATCCGGCCTTGAGCGTCACACTGAAGAAAAGTACCCTGGCACCAGGCGAGCATACCAAACTGAAGGTTACAGCCACTGCCAAATACTTGAAGAGAAGCCCGACCGAAGCACGCGTACTGCTCATCACCAACGATCCGAACAATCCCAAACTGGAGATTGACATCCCCCTAAGCAGATAAACCTGAGTCCATCTGCCCCATTACCTATACCTTATTATATATAGAGAGATAAAAGGAGAAAAAGGAAGATTATTGAACTTTGAACTTTAAACCCTACCCCACATGGAACATCCCGAAAACAGCGAAGAATACAAAGGCCTGACCGTAAACAAAGGCATCGAACAACCCTCGACCATCAATCCGTATCGCAAATTCCAGCGAAAGCCCAAGCGCCAGCAGCTCAGTGTGGGCGATTACGTGGAAGGAATCTTGAAGGGGAACACCACCCTGTTGAGCCAAGCCGTCACTCTGGTGGAAAGCACCCTGCCCGAGCATCAGACCATAGCCCAAGAGGTGATAGAGAAGTGCCTGCCCTATGCCGGCAGTTCCATACGCATAGGCATCAGCGGTGTACCCGGTGCAGGAAAGAGTACTTCCATCGACGCTTTCGGTCTGCACGTACTGGAGCGTGGAGGCAAACTGGCGGTACTGGCTATCGACCCCAGCAGCGAACGTAGCAAAGGAAGCATCTTGGGAGACAAGACACGCATGGAAAAACTGAGCGTACATCCCGACTCGTTCATCCGTCCCAGCCCATCGGCCGGTTCACTCGGAGGGGTAGCACGCAAGACCCGCGAGACCATCATCTTGTGCGAAGCTGCCGGATTTGACAAGATCTTTGTGGAGACAGTGGGAGTGGGTCAAAGTGAGACGGCCGTACACTCCATGGTCGATTTCTTCCTGCTCATCCAACTGGCTGGCACTGGCGACGAGTTACAAGGCATCAAGCGTGGCATCATGGAGATGGCCGATGGTATCGTAATCAACAAGGCCGACGGAAACAACCTGGAGAAAGCCAAGCTGGCAGCCGCACACTTCCGCAATGCACTGCACCTCTTCCCTGCTCCCGAAAGCGGATGGTCGCCCCGCGTGCTCACCTACTCGGGTTTCTACGGACTGGGCATCAAGGAAATATGGGACATGGTCTATGAATACATCGATTTCGTCAAAGCCAACGGATACTTCCAATACCGCCGCAACGAACAGGCCAAGTATTGGATGTACGAAAGCATCAATGAGCAGTTGCGTAACAGTTTCTACAACAATCCCTCCATTGCCTCTATGCTCAGCCAAAAGGAGAACGAGGTTTTGGGCGGAACACTGACCTCATTCACTGCTGCACACCAACTGCTGGACACCTATTTCAAACAGGCGAAGGGGTGATAAAGGCAAGAATATGGTTTAAGGTTCAAGGTTCAAGGTTTAAGGTTCAAAGTTTAAGGTTTAAAGTTCAAGAATGTGCACCCATTCGTTTGCCATAGGGGCAGGGTCTGCCTGCCAAAAGAATGGTTGGGCGACATTTATTGAGGGTGTGCATCCGCTTCGTCTTGAACCTTGAACCTTAAACCTTGAACTTTATTGAACTTTAAACCTTAAACCTTAAACCTTGAACTTTTCCTGAACTCCGAACCGCTTTCTCCACAACCAAACACCCTTTTTTCTCTCTTTTTTCTCCCTCTTTACATCTTTTAACGAGAAATATTCGTTCTATAACGTAAAACTTTCGTTCCTTTGCAGCGAGAGTTTAGTTTACAACCCGTAAAAGAGAGAAAACAATGAAAAATCTGAGTCCGAAAGAAGAGATTATCATGAATCTGTTGTGGGACAATGGCCCCATGTTTGTGAAGGAAATGCTCCAGCACTACGATGACCCGAAGCCTCACTTCAACACTGTATCCACCTTCGTACGCATTTTGGAGGACGAGGGCTACATCGGGCACCGTGCCTTTGGTGTGTCATACCAGTACTATCCGCTTGTCAGCCGCAACGAGTATCACAAGCGTACCGTGCGCAATGTTATCAGCAAGTACTTCAACAACTCTTACATGGGTCTGGTATCCAGCTTGGTGAAAGAGGAAGAAATATCCCTTGACGAGCTAAAAGACCTTATTCGTCAGGTGGAGGCCCCCTCTAACTCCTCCCAAGGGGGAGAATCCCAAGAAGAGAATAATAAATAAACAATAAAAACGTAGCATTTCCAGTTCTCTCCCTTTTGGGGAGGGTTAGGGAGAGGCTTCTAACTTGTAATCAAATGACCACCTTTTTCCTATACCTGATGAAGTCGGTGCTCTGTCTGACGCTGTTCTACCCATTCTACATGGTATTGCTCAGCCGCGAGACATTCCACCGCTTCAACCGCATGGCGCTCATCAGCATCCTGCTGGCATCGGTAGTCATCCCTACCTGCCGCATCACCACCGAGGAACCTATGCTGTTGAGCCAGCTCTACCAGCGGTGGGAACATTGGCTGACGGGACAGGAGGCAGAAACGACAACCGCCACGATAGATGTGAGTTGGAGCGACATGGATTTTGCCGCCATCTCCGTGGCCGAAGCTGACATCGTACCGATGGAACCAGCCTTCTCACTCGGTGAGTTCTTGAGTGAACATTGGGGCGACCTCCTCTTCCTGCTCTACATCGGAGGCATCCTCTTTCTGCTGGTGCGCCATGTGGCTTCGCTTGTCCGTCTCTTCAGCCTGCTCAAACAGGGACGGATGCAGCGCCTTGAAGACGGCACCCGCCTCTATCTGCACCCACAATCGGACATAGCCCCGTTCAGCTGGATGAAGTACATCGTCATCTCTGAAACGGACTACCGCGAAAACGGGCGTCAGATTGTAGCTCACGAACAGGCGCACATCAGCAACCATCATTCATGGGACCTTCTTTTGGTTGAGGTCTGCCTGCTGGCACAGTGGTTCAATCCCGCGGCATGGCTACTCCGTCAGGAGTTGCAGAACATCCACGAGTACGAGGCCGACGACACCGTGCTCCGCCGGGGAATCAATGCCAAGGAATACCAGTTATTGATTATAAAAAAGGCTGTCGGCGCAAGGCTCTACTCTCTTGCCAACAGCCTTAACCATAGTTCATTGAAGAAACGTTTAACTATGATGATGAAAGAAAAGTCACATCCATGGGCACGGTTGAAGTACCTCTACGTACTCCCGTTGGCCGCTATCTCAATGGTAGCATTCGCCCACACTGAAGCCGCGAATAACAGTAACGGCGTTTCAGAGGCCAAAGGTACGGAAGTTTTGGCAAATGACCAAACTTTAGACGAAAAATCCAACGAAAAGTTCACCGTCCATGTCAACAATGCCGGCGAATACAGCTACGGCCGTATGGGTGGAACACTGAAGAAGGGCTCGTTGGACGACGTGGCCAACTACATCCAAACCGAACGCAGGAAACTTACAGAAGCCGGTGGAGGACAATACCTTGCCGTAAACGTGAAGCTTGACAATAATGCTCCGAAGGAAAGTTTCGAGAAACTGAAAGAGACGCTTCGCAATATCTATGTTCTGAGAATCAGTTATCACCAGTCAACGGAAGGAAGAATGAAAATGCGCTTCCGTCTGATAAATGCTGAGACAAACGAGCCGATCTACGGAGCCAATGTGGTAGTCCGCGGCACCGGACGCGGCACTGTGTCCGACAAAGAGGGACGCTTCGAAATCGAGTTCGACCCGAGCAAAGAGGTCGTCAATGTCTCTTACGTTGGTATGCACAGTGTAGGCATCAAAATGCCTAACGGACAAGTCCCCTACATGGAACACACGATCAGGATGCATCCGACAGAGTTTACTCTCGACATGCTTCGAACAGAGGATATGGAGAATGTCGACCACTTGAAACTGAACGGCTCCGTCCGTCAATATCAAGAGGAACACTTGGAATTTGGCGATGCCGAACCAGTCTTCATGGTTGTGGAGGAGATGCCCGAGTTCCCAGGCGGTAATGCCGAACTGATGAAGTTCCTTGCCAAGAACCTCAACTATCCTGCCGAAGCCAAGCAGAATGGTGAACAGGGACGTGTCATAGTCTCTTTCGTTGTAGGTAAAGACGGGAAGTTGCGCGACATTGAAGTGAAAAAAGGCATTTCTCCCGCCTTGGACGCCGAAGCCGTCCGAGTAATCAAAGCAATGCCCACATGGAAACCTGGTCGCCAGCGTGGCATGGCTGTAGATTGCAAATACAACATTCCTATCTCCTTCAGCTTGGAATCTGAAGGCATTAAGGACGAAGAGCAAGGCGACATCCGCATAATAGGCAAAGGCAATGTGAAAGCGGTATATGATTTGCCTGTCGAGCAAGACAACAACAGCACAGACGAAGTCTTCCAAGTCGTAGAGAACATGCCCGAGTTCCCCGGCGGTATGGCCGAACTGATGAAGTTCATTTCCAAAAACATCAAGTATCCCGAACAGGCCATGAGGGACAGCATCCAAGGCCGCGTCATCGTACAATTTGTCATTACAAAGACGGGGGAAGTCAGTGACCCTACCATCATGCGTAGCGTCTCACCCGAACTGGATGCCGAAGCCATCCGCGTGGTCAATGCCATGCCTACATGGAAGCCTGGTACACAACGAGGACAAGCTGTGAACGTGAAATTTACACTGCCCATACAGTTCCGGTTGGCAAGCGGGAAGGGGAAAAGCACGCAGTTTACCACTGTGGTCAACGGACAGTCCATCGTGGTGGAATCGCAACCGACGACCCGAGCCCAATACCCTGAAGGCAGAGAAGCGATGCTGAACTTCTTCCAAAACCGTCTGAGGTTTGACAAGAACCTTTCGGATAAGGTCGAGGAACACGTCCTGTTGCAAGCCTTCATCAGCCCCGAGGGCAAGCTGATTGGATATACCGACATCACCCGAAAGAACCACCTGGAAACTCCCGATGCACTGATTCAAGAGGCTCACCGGGTAGCCGACCTGCTTCCCAAAGAAGGATGGACACCCGCTGTGCTCAACGGGAAACCCGTGAATGGCAGTGTCGCCATTCCTGTATCCTTCCGTTTTAAGAAGGAAAGCTAAAGGAGTTAAAGGCAAATATACCAGAGGAGTATGGTTTTAGGAGTGTAGAAGGCAGGAGTGCAGACACCATACCTTGATAAAAAAATCTACACTCCTGCACTCCCGAAAGCCCAAGCTTGCGAAACTCAAACAAAAGCTAAAAGCAAAGTAGTTAATTAATCATAGCGCGCTAATGCCAAGGACGACCGCGAGGACCTCCTTGGCTTTTTCGTATATAAATGCCCGAAGTTTTAAAAAAAAGTGCTACATTTGCAGCCAATAAACAAACAATAATACGAAGATATGATACAATCAATGACCGGCTACGGCAAGGCCATGGCCACATACGGCGACAAGAAAATCTTTGCCGAGATACGCTCGCTAAACAGTAAAGCGCTGGATTTGAGCACCCGTATAGTCCCTCTCTACCGCGAAAAGGAGATGGAGATACGCACCATCATCAGCAAGGCACTGGAGCGCGGCAAGGTTGACTTCAACCTGTGGGTGGAAAAAGAGGCTACCGAGGCTGCCACACCCATCAACGGGGCACTGGTGGGCAACTACTATGCACAAATCAAAGGCATTGCCGAGCAATACGGCATCCCCCAACCCGAAGAGTGGTTCAGCACCCTGCTGCGTATGCCCGATGTGATGACACGGGTGGAGGTACAGGAACTCTCGGACGAGGAGTGGGCTGTGGCTCATACTGTAGTGGAAGAGGCCGTGAACCAACTGGTGGATTTCCGCAAACAGGAAGGAAAAGCACTGGCAAGCAAGTTTGAAGAAAAGCTGGACAACATTGCCGCTCTGATGAAGGAGATTGAGCCATACGAGACTGAGCGCGTGCAGAAGATACGCGACCGCATCGTGGAGAACCTGCAAAAACTGCCCGTGGAGTACGACAAGAACCGCTTGGAGCAAGAACTCATCTACTACATCGAGAAGCTGGATATCAACGAAGAGAAACAGCGCCTCACCAACCACTTGGCCTACTTCCGCCAAACCATGCAGGAAGGACAAGGCCAAGGCAAGAAACTGGGATTCATAGCACAGGAAATGGGACGTGAAATCAACACCACAGGCAGCAAGAGCAACCAGGCTGAAATGCAGAACATCGTGGTGAAGATGAAGGACGAACTGGAGCAAATCAAGGAACAAGTTTTGAATGTAATGTAAAGGCCTACTCCGACTCCCCCAAAGGGGGATAGAGCAGAGTAGGAAGTATTACAAGATTCAAGGCTCAATCAATGTAGAAATATGAACAAACTGATTATCTTCTCTGCCCCATCAGGGTCAGGCAAATCCACCATCATCAACTATCTGCTGGAGCAAGACCTGCATCTGGCATTCTCCATCTCGGCCACCAGCCGTCCGCCACGCGGACAGGAACAGCACGGGGTGGAATATTTCTTCCTCACTCCCGAGGAGTTCCGCCAACGCATTGCGGACAACGAGTTCCTGGAATACGAAGAGGTCTATCAGGACCGCTTCTACGGCACCTTGAAGTCACAAGTGGAGAATCAGTTGAATGCCGGACAGAACGTCATCTTCGACGTAGATGTCGTGGGCGGCTGCAACATCAAACAGTTCTATGGCGACCGTGCCCTCTCTGTATTCATCCAGCCTCCCAGCATCGAGGAACTCCGCCACCGCTTGGAAGGCCGTGGCACGGATGCTCCCGACGTCATCGAAAGCCGCATTGCTAAAGCGGCATACGAACTGAGCTTCGCCTCCAAGTTCGATGTGGTGATCATCAACGACGACTTGGAGACAGCCAAGGCCGAAGCGCTGCGAGTAATACGGGAGTTTTTGGCCCCCCTCAATCCCCCCGAAGGGGGGAAGAGCGAACTCTAAGGCCTCTACCTAAACAAATAAATAGTAATAACTTATTTCCCCAGTAACTGTAGATTCTTTAATTCCTCCCCCTTTGGGGGAGTCAGAGGGGGCTACAAGGGGCTTTTACCTTATGAACATCGGCATCTTCGGAGGTTCCTTCAACCCCATACACATCGGACACCTGGCCCTGGCCAACTACCTTTGCGAATACGGCAAAGTAGATGAAGTGTGGTTCCTCGTCTCGCCCCACAACCCGCTGAAGGAACGTGACGACCTGTGGCCCGACGAACTGCGCCTCGAACTGGTCAGGCTCTCCATCAAAGGATACAGCAAGTTCCGTGCCTCGGACTTTGAGTTCCATCTGCCACGCCCCAGCTACATGGTGAACACCCTGCGAGCCCTCCGGCAAAGCTACCCCGAGCATGAATTCACCCTTATCATCGGTAGCGACAATTGGCAGGTCTTCCCCCGTTGGTACAAGCACGATGAACTGTTGGCCGAAAACCAGTTGCTCATCTATCCACGCCCCGACTACCCCATCAAGGAAGAGACCCTCCCCCCGAACGTCCGTCTGGTTGACACCCCCCTGTTGGAAATCAGCTCCACCTTCATCCGGCAGTCACTGCGGGAGGGAAAAGATGTGAGGTACTTTCTGCCGAAGGAGGTTTGGGAAGAGGTGGCCCCACCCCAGCCCTCCCCAAAGGAGAGGGAGTTTAAAATGATTTGAATAAATAAACAGTAATAACTTAAAAACATCCCCCAATACTCTCGGTCTTTGAATCCTCCCCCTTTGGGGAAGTTAGAGGGGGCTACAGGGGACTTAAATCATGAGAGCTATCATCATCGGTGCCACCTCTGGTATCGGACGCGAAGTGGCCCGCTTGTTGGCCAAAGACGGCTGGCAGATAGGCATTGCCGGTCGTCGTGAAGAGTTGCTGCAATCACTGCAAGCCGAATTTCCCGAAGGCCAAGTAAAGACAGCCGTACTGGATGTGACAGACACGGATGCCCCTACCCGTCTGCAAAGCCTCATTGACGAACTGGGGGGAATGGAGCTCTACTTCCACAGTAGCGGCATCGGATTCCAGAATGCCACCCTCGACCCCGACATAGAGATGCGCACCGCCCGTACCAATGGTGAGGGATTCGTACGCATGGTCACCTACGCCTTCAACCACTTCAAGGCACATGCCACACGCGATGCCCGCGGACACATAGCAGTCATCAGTTCCATAGCCGGAACCAAGGGAATCGGAGTCGCTCCGGCCTACTCTGCCACCAAACGTTTTCAGAACACCTACATCCAAGCCCTGTCCCAATTGGCACACCTGCAACACCTGCCCATCGACTTTACAGACATCCGCCCGGGCTTCGTTGCCACCGACCTGCTGCGCGATGCCCGCTATCCGCTGCTGATGAAGGCCGAGCCCGTGGCCCGCGACATCGTCCACGCCCTCAAGCACCACCACCGCATCCGCATCATCGACTGGCGTTACCGTCTGCTAGTCTTCTTCTGGCGCCTCATCCCCCGTCCCATCTGGGAAAGGCTACGGGTCACAAATGGGTAATCCAATGAAAATAATTCCTGAATCTTAAATATTACAACCGTTACTTATTCTTTAGGAGAACAAAGTCTTGCTCAATTACAAAAACAATATTACTTTTGCCCCGTAAATCTGTTTAAAACGTTCAAGATGAGAGAAGCAGAAAGAGTACTAACATCTGACAGTCAGCCGACTGACTCCAAATCCTATGGAGAAAGAGAATCTGAGGAGGTCAAAGAGTCCAAACTGGCCGACTTATATAATAAGGTAAAGTACCATTTGGAGGAAGAGAGGGTTTACCTGAACCCCGAGTTGTCTTTGGCCAAATTCAGTCTAATAGTCGGCACGAATACTTCCTACCTGTCAGGGACGGTCAATCGGTATTTCGGATGCAACTTGAAGACGGTGGTCAACAGTTATCGGGTGGAATATGCGAAAGAACTTCTCCGTTCACGCCAGTACAGCATTCGTGATATTCCCCG
>JAFXDL010000141.1 GCA_017516265.1 Bacteroidaceae bacterium | reverse complement strand
GGGATACCAACCGTGCTGTACGCATGGTGGAGGTGTCGCCCAATGTGTGGATGACTCCTGTGGAGGTAGATGACATTCAGGGGGTGGCTGATTACAAATACTTGGCTTTGGACGGAGAGACAGGAGAAGTGGTGGCTTGGGAGGCACGCGACAATCGTCGGTTGGGCTATCCCTATATGGAGGAGAACGAGGTGCATGTTCAGAATGACGAGCCCGTAAATCTTCCATTGCCTGATTGGAAAGGGGCCGGATGTGTCATCCCCATCTTTTCGCTCCGTAGTGAGGGTAGTTTTGGTGTCGGTGACTTTGGTGACTTGCATCGCATGATTGATTGGGCGGCTCTGACCGGACAACGGGTCATTCAGATATTGCCCATCAATGATACGACCATCAATCATACGTGGACAGATTCTTATCCCTACAACAGTATCTCCATCTATGCTTTTCATCCCCAATATGTGGATGTGCGTGCACTGCCAGCCCTGAAGAGCAAGAAGATGCGTGATGAGTTTGAGGCCAAGCGCAAGGAACTGAATGCCCTGCCGCAAATTGATTATGAAGCGGTGAACAATACCAAGCGTGCCTACTTGCGCCAATTATATAAGGAACAAGGGGAACAGACGTTGGCTACTGAGGAATACAAGGCTTTCTATCGGGATAATGAGCAATGGCTTTGTCCCTATGCCGCCTTCAGTTATTTGCGCGACTTGAACGGGACGGCAGACTTCCGTGTATGGAGCTCCCATGCTGTCTATCGTGCTGACGAGGTTGCTGCGCTGATACAAGGTGAGGCTAAGGGGGAGATTGATTTTTATTGCTATGTTCAATACCTGCTTCACATCCAGTTGCTCGAAGCCGGACGTTATGCCCGCGAGAAGGGTGTGGTCATCAAGGGGGATATTCCTATCGGTATCAGCCGCAACAGTGTGGAAGCATGGGTAGAACCCCATTATTTCAATATGAATGGCCAGGCTGGTGCGCCGCCCGATGCATTCAGTGTGAACGGACAAAACTGGGGATTCCCTACTTACAATTGGGATACGATGGTTGCTGATGGCTATCAGTGGTGGATTCGTCGCTTCCGTAAGATGGCCGAGTACTTCGATGCCTACCGTATCGACCATGTGCTGGGATTCTTCCGCATTTGGGAGATTCCTCTGCATAGTGTGCATGGCTTGCTCGGACAATTCTCGCCGGCTATGCCCATGACTCCCGAAGAGATTGAGAGTTATGGCCTCTACTTCCGCAAGGAATTCTTCACCCGTCCCTACATTGCCGAAGGTATGCTCGACACTCTCTTTGGACGTCATGCCGATGAGGTGCGTTCGACTTATCTCAATCGTTTGGGCGATGGCACTTATGAGATGAAGCCCGAGTTTGATACCCAACGCAAAGTGGAAGCGCACTTCAGTGGACGTACTGATAGTGATAGTATATGGGTGCGCGATGGTCTCTACTCGCTCATCAGCAATGTCCTTTTTGTGCCCGACCGTAAGGTGCCCGGCACGTATCATCCTCGCATCAGTGCTCAGAATGATTTCCTGTATCAGACACTCAGTTGGGATGAGAAGGAGGCGTTCAACCGGCTTTACGAAGATTACTTCTATCATCGCCATGACCAATTCTGGTACGATGAGGCCATGAAGAAGTTGCCGGCCCTTACAGGTGCCACCCGTATGTTGGTCTGTGCTGAAGACCTCGGTATGGTTCCCACCTGTGTGCCTTGGGTGATGAATGACCTGCGCATCCTGACGCTTGAAATCCAAAGTATGTCGAAGAGCCTTGAAACTGAATTTGGTTATCTGGAGAAAAATCCATACCGTTCAGTTGCCACAATTTCAACTCATGATATGGCCACTTTGCGTGGTTGGTGGGACGAGGATACGGAGCGTACCCAACGATTCTACAACCATATGCTGCAGAAGGCAGGTGATGCACCGCATCCTATGCCCGGATGGTTGTGCGAGGAAGTTGTGGCACGTCACCTCTTCTGCCCTTCGATGCTTTGTCTGCTCAGTTTGCAGGACTGGCTTTCGATGGACGAACAGTTGCGCTACCCTGATGCTGACTTTGAACGCATCAATGTGCCTGCCAATCCGCGTCACTATTGGCGCTATCGCATGCATCTGACCATCGAACAACTGATGCAGCAACAAGAATTTAACCAAAAGATTCAGACGCTGATAAAGCGTAGTGGAAGATAAATTCATTTACCATTTGCAAGATACCATTCCATGTGGATGCTGTACTTTGTAAATGGTATTCAACTTTCGCAAGTAAAGAAGTTGCAGGAGTTCAGGAGTTACAGGAGTTCAGACGATAGTTTCGACTATACTTTACATGGTATTCTATTGTCTGAACTCCTGAGCGAAGCGAAAACTTCTGAACTCCTGAACTCCAGAAAGTTGTACATGCGAGACCTAAATAAATTGTACTTTGTAAATTGTAATTTGTTTCTGTCATTATGAAAAGCATAAAAATTATCTGTGCCGCCTCTATGTTGGCCATGTCGTTAGCTGCCGAGGCGCAAAATATGGCTCAGTGGCCCATACCTGCCGGACCTATCTGTGAAATGACCTATGTGCCTGCTGCTACCCGATTCAGTGTATGGGGGCCGATGGCTGAGCGTGCCCGTGTGAATTTGTATGAGTCAGGAGAAGGTGGTACTCCTGTGGCTGTACACGAACTTACCCGTTCGATGGATGGAACCTGGAGCACTCAGGTGACGGGTAATCTTGAAGGGAAGTTCTACACTTTCCAGTTGATGTATGCGGGCAAGTGGCTCGAAGAGAATCCCGGTATTTTTGCCAAGGCTGTGGGAGTGAATGGCCGACGTGCTGCCATCATTGATATGGAAACCACTGACCCTGAAGGGTGGGAGAGCGATGAACGCCCTCCCTTGGAGAGTTTTGCTGATGTGATAGTCTATGAGATGCACCACCGGGACTACAGTATCGATGCCGAGTCGGGAATTAAGAACAAAGGTAAATTCTTGGCTCTGACAGAACGTGGCACCAAGAATGCAGAAGGAGCTTCTACGGGTTTGGACAATCTCATTGAACTGGGAGTTAACCATGTACATCTGCTCCCTTCGTATGACTATGCTTCTGTGGATGAGAGCAAACCCCATGTGCCCCAATACAATTGGGGATATGACCCTCTGAACTATAATGTACCTGAGGGTAGCTATTCCACCAATGCAGCCGACCCTGCTGTACGTATCAAGGAGTTCAAGCAGATGGTACAGGCATTGCACAAAGCGGGCATCCGTGTAGTGCTGGATGTGGTCTATAACCATGTGTTCGATGTGGCAGGAAGTAACTTTGAGCGTACTGCACCCGGTTATTTCTATCGTCGTCGTGCTGATGGTTCGTTGGCTGATGGAAGTGGATGTGGCAATGAAACAGCCAGTGAAATGCCTATGATGCGCAAGTACATGATTGAGTCGGTGCTCTATTGGATCAATGAATATCATATCGACGGTTTCCGCTTTGACCTGATGGGAATCCATGATATTGAGACAATGAATGCCATCCGTAATGCGGTGAGTGGCATCGACCCCACTATCTTCATCTATGGTGAGGGATGGGCCGCTGCATCGCCTGTGCTCCCTGCTGAGCAGTTGGCCATGAAAGCCAATACGGCCCAGTTGCCCGGTATTGCTGCTTTTGGTGACGAGATGCGCGACGGGCTTCGTGGTCCGTGGAGTAATGATAAGGATGGTGCCTTTCTCATCGGATTGCCCGGGCATGAGGAAAGCATCAAGTTTGGCATTGTAGGAGCCATTGATCATCCGCAGGTTGACTATACAAAAGTGAACTACAGTCAGGCTCCTTGGGCGGCTCAGCCGACACAGATGATCAGTTATGTCAGTTGCCATGATGACATGTGCTTGGCCGACCGCATCAAAGCCACCCTGCCTGCAAAGGCCAAGATGGAAGAACGCATACGCTTGCACAAGTTGGCCGAAACAGCCGTTCTGACTTCACAAGGTGTACCTTTCATCTGGACAGGAGACGAAGTGATGCGCGACAAGAAGGGGGTGCACAACAGTTATAATAGTCCTGACAGCATCAACGTCATTCCTTGGAAGCAGAAGACGGAGTTCGCCGATGTACATACATATGTCAAGGATATGATTGCTTTACGCAAGCATCATCCCGCTTTCCGGTTGGGCGATGCCGAAAAGGTGGTGAAGCACTTGGAATTCCTGCCAGTGAAGCGGACAAACGTAGTGGCATATCGCTTGAAAGAACATGCCGGTGGCGATGCGTGGGAGGAGATATATGTGGTCCTCAACAGTAATCGTAAGGCTGTGAAGGTGGATGTGCCTAAGGGGGAATACACCGTAGTGTGTCGTGATGGGCAAGTGAATGAGGCTGGCCTTGGCACTGTCAAGGGTACTAAGGTGAGTGTGCCTGCCCAGTCTGCAATGATATTTTATAAGTAAAAGAATATTTGGAGTTGCAGGAGTTCAGAAGTTGCAGGAGTTCAGACAATAGTCTCTATTATCATAGGAAAGAGTATTGTCTGAACTCCTGAGCGAATAAAACTCCTGAACTCCTAAACTCCTAAAAATTATATCACAATAATGAAAACCAAATCTTTTATCGTATCAATGCTCGCAGGTGTTCTTTCCTGTACAGCTGCATGGGGTGAGGAGAAGATTTCCAGCCCCGACGGTAACCTGTTGCTGACCTTTGACGTGGTGCAAGGTCGTCCTGTTTATCAACTCGATTTCAAGAATCGCCCTGTGGTGAAGCAGAGCCGAATGGGACTAGAACTCATTGATGGCAAACATCTGGTGGACGGATTCACGCAGGTGAAAGCCGACACTTGTTCGTTCGACGAGACCTGGACGCCTGTATGGGGCGAAGAGTCCTCCATCCGCAACCATTACAAAGAACTGGCTGTCACCCTTAACCAGCAGAGTACCGACCGTCAGATGGTGGTTCGTTTCCGCCTATATAATGATGGAGTGGGGTTCCGCTATGAATTTCCTCAGCAGAAGAACCTTGTCTATTTTGTCATTAAGGAAGAGAAAACCCAGTTTGCCATGGCGGGCGACCACATGGCCTGGTGGATTCCCGGTGACTACGACACACAGGAATATTCGTGGACAACCTCGCGCTTGAGTGAGATTCGCACCAAAATGCCTGCCGTCATTGAGGCGCACAAGGATAACTCATCATGGGAGACCTTCAGCGATACAGGTGTGCAGACTTCCCTTCAGATGAAGAGTGATGACGGCCTCTATATCAATATCCATGAGGCTGCTTTGGTGGATTACTCATGTATGCATCTCAACTTGGATGATGCCAATCTGACCTTTACCACCTGGCTTACTCCTGATGCGCAGGGGCATAAGGGATACCTTCAGGCTCCTTGCCATACACCGTGGCGTACGGTGCAGGTGTGCGATGATGCACGCAAGGTGTTGGCTAGCCGTCTGATTCTGAACCTGAACGAACCGTGTAAGATTGAGGATACCAGTTGGATCAAGCCCGTGAAATATGTGGGTGTATGGTGGGAGATGATAGCCGGACGCAGTACCTGGAGTTATACCAACGACTTGCCCAGTGTGAAATTGGGATTGACCGATTACGCCAAGTGTAAGCCCAACGGTACTCATGCGGCCAATAATGATACTGTGCGCCGCTACATAGACTTTGCCGCCCGTCATGGGTTCGACCAGGTACTGGTGGAGGGGTGGAATGAAGGATGGGAAGACTGGTTCGGATGCAGCAAGGACTATGTCTTTGACTTCCAGACACCATATCCGGACTTTGACCTGCCTGCACTCAACAAGTATGCTCACGACAAAGGTGTTCGTCTGATGATGCATCACGAGACCAGCAGTTCTACCCGTAACTACGAGCGTCACCTCAGCGATGCCTACAAGCTGATGAACAAGTACGGATACGTATCTGTCAAGAGTGGTTATGTAGGCGACATCCTGCCCCGTGGTGAACATCACTATGGACAGTGGCAGGTGAATCATTACCAACTTTGTGTGGAGGAGGCTGCCAAGCATCGCATCATGGTGAATGGTCATGAGGCAGTGCGCCCTACAGGTCTTTGCCGCACATGGCCAAACCTGATAGGTAACGAGAGTGCCAAGGGTACAGAGTACGAGGCTTTTGGAGGAAACAATCCAGACCACACCACCATTTTGCCTTTTACCCGTTTGCAAGGTGGCCCTATGGATTACACACCGGGAATCTTGGAGACACAGATTTACAAGTGGTGCAAGAACAACAGTTCATTTGTGCGTAGCACGCTGGTGCGCCAGTTGGCACTTTATGTCACCCTTTATAGCCCTCTGCAGATGGCGGCTGACCTGCCCGAGCATTATGAGAAGTATGCTGATGCTTTCCAATTCATCAAAGATGTGGCGCTTGATTGGGAAAAGAGCCTCTACCTCGAGGCTGAGCCGGGTGATTATGTGACCATTGCCCGTAAGGCAAAAGGGACAGGTGAATGGTTTATTGGCAATTCGTCTGACGAAAACGGACACGCTTCAACCTTGAAACTGGACTTCCTTGACCCAGGAAAGAAGTATGTGGCTACCATTTATGCCGATGGCAAGAAGGCGCACTATGAGCATAATCCTGCCGACTATACCATTACCACTAAGACGGTGACCTCCAAGAGTGTACTCAAACTGAAGGCTGCTCCTGGTGGAGGATATGCGGTGCGTATTGTGGAGAAGTAGAATGGACTTCCCCCTTACCCTTCCCAAGGGAGGGGAGTGAATAGAATATTAGTAAATTAAAGACAATGGACCTGGACCCCATCCCTGCCTTCCCCAGGGGAAGGAGTAGATAGTATAGTAGAACATTCTACTGAGGGTGTGTCAAAATACCGACGGTCTCTGTCATCCTGAGCGAAGCGAAGGATCTGTAAACATCAGCAGAAATATAAAGCACACGTTATCAGATTCTTCGCTACGCTCAGAATGACAAGAGACCGTCAGAAAATGACAATAAAAGAGCGCAGTTATATATTTGACATACCTTTTGGGGTGAGTCTCCTGTTTAAACTTTATATAGAAAATGAAAAAATCAACATTACTTATGGGACTTCTGATGTCCTGTTTGGGCCTTTCGGCCAAGGCACCACAGACAGTGGAGAGAATAGAACCTGAATATTGGTTTGCAGGGATGAAGCAAACCGAGTTGCAACTGATGGTCTATGGCGAAGACATAGCCAAGGCTGATGTGGCATTGGCCGATTATAAGGGAGTGGCCTTGCGCAGTGTGGTGAAGTTGGATTCACCCAATTATCTGCTCGTCTATCTGAATGTGGATGAAGAAGCACAGCCTGGAACTTTGCAACTGACTTTTGCAAAAGGGAAGAAAAAACAGACGGTCGGTTACGAACTCCGTACCCGTCGTATGGAAGGGAGTGCCCGTCAGGGATTCGATGCGAGCGATGTGCTCTACATGCTCATGCCCGACCGTTTTGCTAACGGCAAACCCGAGAATGACCAACTGGAGGGTATGGCCGACTATACTGTGAATCGCAAGGAACCCAGCCTGCGTCATGGAGGTGACATTGAGGGATTGCGTCAGCACCTTGACTATTTCACAGAGCTGGGTGTCACTGCCTTGTGGTTTACCCCTGTATTGGAGAACGACTCGCCCGACCGTGACGGAAACAGTACTTATCATGGGTATGCCACCACCAACTACTATCGTGTTGACCCCCGATTCGGTACCAATGATGAGTATCGCCAACTGGCTGACGATTGCCATGCCCGTGGTATCAAACTGGTGATGGACATGATTTTCAACCATTGCGGCTTCGAACATCCGTGGGTGAAGGATATGCCTTCTAAGGATTGGTTCAACGAACCCGAGTGGCTTTCTACTCCCGATTGCTTGAACAATGTGCAGAACAGTCCTTACCTGCAAACCTCTTATAAGTTGACTCCAGTGCTTGACCCCTATGCCTCCAAGGCTGACAAGCGCGAGACGGTGGATGGATGGTTTGTCCCCACTATGCCCGACTTGAACCAGAAGAATCCTCATGTGATGCGCTACTTGATTCAGAACAGCAAGTGGTGGATTGAGACAGTGGGCATCGACGGCATCCGTATGGACACGTATCCTTATGCTGATGCTCGGGCTATGGCCGCTTGGATGGCAGAACTGAATGAAGAGTACCCCAACTTTAATGTGGTAGGCGAAACATGGGTCACTGAACCTGCCTATACTGCTGCTTGGCAGAAAGACAG
>JAFXDL010000013.1 GCA_017516265.1 Bacteroidaceae bacterium | reverse complement strand
GTTGTCGTCCATTGCCGCCTGCTTGGGTGCATCAAAAGGAGCGCTGAAGTATGAGGACTCCAGTGGGAAGGGGTTGCAGATAGAACGGACTTCGGAAGACTTGTCGCAAATGGTGGAGCTCTGTTGCAACAATGCCTATAACATATCGGTGCACTTCAGAGATATGGGTGTCTATCGCTATGGCGACTTGGTGAGGGCGGTGTATGCCATCGACGAAAAAACATTGGCCGACTTTACGGGTGGGCAAACTACCATTGGCGAGGATGCGGAAAATGGCTCTTTTGCCTTGTGTGACCGTATGGAGGATATCAGAAATTTGACTAAAGACTTTACAGATGAGCAGGAATTTAAACCACGAAGAAAAAGGAAGAATAAAAGACAGATACAGTAATCACCTGTTTTACCGCCTGGCAAACTTGTCGTGCAAACGATTTGAAAGCCAAATGAAGAGTTTCCGCTTTTCACCCGAGGATGTCTTTGTGGAAGCCCTGAATGTGTTGGACGATTTGAAGGAACCTCAAGCGAACTTGGATGATGCATGCAACACCATGTGGGATGACTTGTATTGCAGGTTTCGCGACCGGGGAGAGGATTTGCCCGAAGAGGAGGTGAACTTGGCCGTGTGCATAGTGATGTCGATGGTGGTGATGTGCTTGACGGGAAGCAAAGTGATGCGCTATAGCGGGAAGATTGGGGGATTGATTATGCTACAGAGCCAACACTACCCGTCGGTGATGGCAATACAGGGGCATATCGAATTTTTTGTACATCGCATAGGGATAAACAATTTTTGCCAATGGGCAAAGGAATATATGACATGTGATGCTTACCTTTCGGAAGAGGTGGAGGATTGCTTGAAAGGGGAAGAGGATATGGCGGTGAAAAGCAGTCGTGTTTTCTTGTCGGCCAAACAGGGTAGCAAAATTGATTTTATCCGTGTGGTGAATGTGCTTTATGAACTGGGGCTTTTCCAAAATGAGCAAGGGGGAAGTATCACCAAAAAAGAGGTGTTCACCACATTGGGCAGGTTTGTCAATGTGGATTTGTCGAAATATGACAAAGATTTGTCGCGCTCATTGACGGACAGCACAGCACTGGACAAGCATTTGAAAATCTTCAACCTGATGAAGGAGAAGATGGAAGAGATTTTCAATAGCAAATAGCCAAACCTTCACACACTGATGAGGTCGCACCCAAGCACGGATGATATTTTGGCGATGGTCTTCAATGTGAAATTATGAGTGCCTCCCAACCATCGTGATACTTCGGTTTCGGTTTTTCCTACGATTTTGGCAAAATCGCGTTGTGTCATCCCCCTCTCTTCGAGAATGGCGGCCAACTTATCTGAAATGGCCCATGACAAATCGATCTGAATCTTCAAGTCATTGGGAACTTCAGACAACGCTTGGTGGAATAATTCAGATGTTTTCATAAATCAAATTCTTTTTCGTCAATACCTTTTAATACGGTTTCTTCTATCACTACATCGCCTTTCTTGATGGCTGCTTTGATGGATTTGTCATGGCGTTGCAATACTAAAACGTATTCAGAAAGTTCTTTGTTTTCGTTATAAGTTTTAGTCTCTTTCACACCACCATTTCCGGCAATGAGTATTTGTTGTGAAATACGGTCGCAATACAATCGCAAACGACCCGATTCTATGGGTAAAGCACAAATACCATCACTCATTTTCCCTTCGGGACGGAAATAACGTTCATAAACACCCTTTTCAATGATTTTGTTGAGAGCAAGAAGGATGGTATTCAAATCCTCCTTCAAATCACTGATAGCACTGAATTTGGTGTAGAAATCTGCGAATTCTGACATATCTTTTCCTTCAAACCAAATCGTGTAAAGGGTAGCTTTGTCTGAACCTGTGATGTATTCAATTCTTGCTTTTGCCATAATTGTATCTGTTTTATAGTGCAAAGGAAAGAAGAATAATTAAAAAAATCAACTTATAAGTTTAATTTCTGCTTCCTTTTTACAATTTTTAATGTTTATGTTTCGTAGGGTAAACATAGAGTAAACGAACGACCCTACGAAATAGCCCCATCTTTGCACCGTCTTCCGAGATGAGCAGCAAAGTTGCGGGCCTTCCTTAGATAAGCGGAAGCTAAATGAGATTATGAAAAAAATTTTTAAAGTGGTTGCACAAACCGAACCCATTATGGTACAGAGCCAAAAGGTGGAAGGAGGCATACTAAGAAAATCGACACTGGTACTTCAAGAACCAGGTGGAAAGTACAAAAATGTATTTGCTTGCACCTTATTGGGCACATTGGCAACAACGAAGTATTATCCGGGTGAAATCGTACATGCTTCGCTATCATTCAATACCAGCGAATATAACGGAGTGTGGTATCAGGATGTGTTAGCCACGGACATCATCAAATTAAACAAGTAATTATTTTTTAACCCGAATGGAGTGAAGCGGAGAAGTCTTCGCGAAGAGCAAGCCCGGCCGGCATTTCTGTGCTTCTTTCCCTTCACAATCATTCGACAAATGAAACAGATTTTCAACAACGTACAGATGGACTCAGTGGCCATCTTCAGTGATAACAAAGTGACAGTGATGCCTTGCCCATGGGATGCAGAAAAGGGCGAGGAAGTGACGGGCGGCAAGCGTGTGAGCTTCAAAGGTCGCACCATACTCGACGAGAGCGGGAAGATGCGGACAACGCCCTACAACATTGGGTCGCAAGGGCCGCGATACGAAACACTGTTTGCTACCGAGCATTGCACCATCCAACGCACCAATGGCGGCGGATTGGTCGAACGATGGGCTTTCAGAAAAGAAATTCCTATCCACAAGGTGTGCGAGATAAGGGAGCGTGAGAAACCGATGATTGATGCATTTTATTTAACACTTAAAGAGGATTTGAAATGATGGAAAGAGTAACATTCACCTGCATTGGCAAGGGGCATGGCGCCCCTGCCATCCCTGCCACACGCGAGGAGTGGGAGGCATTGCGCAGAGAGCCGTGGCTGGCCGAGATGTGCCGACGCATCGAGGCGGGCGACGAACAGCTGAAACACCGTCTGCCGGTGTGGACACCCATGTGTGCCGAGTTCAAGAACAACCACCGTGCGAAAGCGGATGCCGTGCGCCCCTTGCCACGCCTGATGCTCGACTTCGACGAGAAGGGGCACTCGCGCGAAATACTTGAAAAAGCCTTACAGCTGAACGAGCAGGGAAGGTGGAGAATCCTTCTCGTAGAGGAGTCGGTTCGCCGGGGCACGCACGTGCTCATAGCCCTGCCCGAAGG
>JAFXDL010000140.1 GCA_017516265.1 Bacteroidaceae bacterium | reverse complement strand
TTTTATCGTCTTTTTCACTTTTCTATTTGTCTCATTACTATCCGGAAGACCATCTTTCCCGATGCTATGAGACACACAAACCTAAAAATACCACCGAAATCTGCACCGAACAGCAAAAAGCTATGCCCTGTTGCTTTACATGATGAGGGTGTGTCAAATAGACAAATGCGCTCTTTTATTTTTATTTTCTGACGGTCTCTTTCTGAGTACCCATCACCCTACGGTGAAACAATTCGATGATGACAAGGGAGTCATGCGGTTTAAAAGTATCTAAAAACTCTCCCTCTGTTCATAGAGGGAGGGGACCACCGCCCCCAATAACCTGTGGGCGAGTGGTGAGGGAGTTGAAGAAACGTGAATACTCAAACGGAACTCCTCCACCGCACGCCTTTCTTATTCGGGCGGCGGTCCCCCTCCTCTATAAACAGAGGAGGAGTTGTAGATACTCCTGCAACGAAGCGGGACTTGGAACTATTCGTCATTGGTAACGTGGCGAAGAATCTGATAGCGTGCGCCTTATATTTCTGCTGATGTTTACAGATTCTTCACTTCGTTCAGACGAGTTGTTGAGCATAGCGAAAAATGACAGAGACCGTCGATATTTTGACTTTACCCTCAGCATAACTTGCTACCAAGGTTTCGGACTACCCCAAAAATCTGAAGAAGCTGGCCGGAAAGCAGAAAGGAATAAGCTGGGAAATCGAAAGAAGCTAGTTTAGAAATCTAGAAAACAAGCCTTATTTCCTTATTCCAAGACTTGGAACGGTTATTCCAAGTCTTGGAATAGCCGTTCCGTGTCTTGGAATGCCCATTCCGTGACTTGGAATAAAGAAATATGCTAGTCTTTCCTGTTTTATAAGCTAATCAAAGAATAAAATGCAGGGAAGATTGGGATTAGTCCCAAAATACAGTTGTAAATTATGCCGTATATGTGCGTGTGTGTCAAAAATAAATTCAGGCACGGATTACACGGATAAAATACATAAGTTTCGCAAGTTGAAAGCCTTATATCTCAACATTCTGACGGTCTCTGTCATTCCTGAGTACCCATCACCCTGCGGTGAAACCATTCGACGATGACGAGGAAGCCATGCGGTTCAGAGCTAACTAACACTCTCCCTCTAAGTTAGAGGGAGTCCCCGTAGGGGGAGGGCGTGTGTCATAAAAGACTCATTTACACACACTCCTCCGGCCTAAAGGCCACCTCCCCTAACTTAGGGGAGGAGTTATAGTTACTTCTACCACGGGAACAGGACTTTGGGCAATCCGTCATTGGTAGCCTTAGCGAAAGATGACAGAGACATCATGCAAATAAATTACTTGCGAAACTTATGTAATTTATCCGTGTTAATCCATGTAATCCGTGCCTAAAAAACAAATAGCATCATTTGACACATCGACTTTGTCTTCAGCATCAAGGAATATAATGCTTCAATACCTGTCCGTCAGCTTTACGCTCGATACAGATACCTTTCGGGGCATGCAGGCGACGGCCTTGCAGGTCGAAGTATTCCGAAGGACCTGAAACAGGAGCAGGAGTGAAGATTTCTTCGGATACAGACTCTGCCGTGCGGTCAATTTGGAAGATATACGTATTCAGACTGCGTGCCGGCAATGAGACAGTAACAGAAGCAGAAGCCTCGGCCATCTCAATGGGAATCGATTGGCAAACGGCTTCGTCGGTCGAAAGCAGATGAGTGCCTCCCTTGACCTTGTAGGGCAGATTCAGCTTGAGGTCGAAAGCATTCTTGGTCGTATCAATAGCCATGACAATGAGCGAGTCACCCTTGACGTAGGCCGAAGCCTGGAAGGCACTGTTTGTCCCCACATGCACACTGGCTTTGCTGCCCAAACGGGTAGAACCGGTAAGGTTCTTGGCAAAATGAGACATCACATAGCCGCGACGAAGGAGTTTGCCATATTCATTACCTTTGCCATACTTGGTTTCGCCCGAACCGACAAAGGACCAGTGGGCTATCATGTACCAATAGACATAGGCATTGGCACCGGCCAACATACATTCGTTCACCTCTTCAGCAAAGATGAGTTCATCGTGCCAATTGGGCAGACGGTCGCCACACTCTACAGAGTGTTCGGTCATCCATACATGCTTGCCATACTTCTGAGCCGTCTTGGCCGACTGGGCCATATACTGCAACGGTGGAGTGCCATAGAGATGACCGCCAAGAATATCAATATGCTTGCGCGAAGCAGTATCATTCAGCAAGGGGTCGGTATATTTGGGGTTGTAGTTCAAGCTCTCAGCCGACATCAGTTTCACCTTATACTGGTCTTTCTTCAGCAAATGGGCATTCTCCTTCACCAGTGTCACCAACTGCTCAGGACTGTAGAGGCAACCCGAGTAGTTGACCCACCAGTCGGGCTCGTTCTGGATAGAAACGACATCCACATCGGCCTTGTAGCTGTGCATATAGGCCAGGAAAGAGTTGAGCCAAGGAAAGAACTTTTCATACCGGTCGGTACGGAGTTCGCCGCGCTTATAACCTTGGTCTTCGCTGTTTCCTCCACCGGCAATACCATTGGTCTTATATTCACCAGGAGGCGACCACGGGCAACCATAGACAATGGCTCCCCTACTCTTTGCCTCTTTGATGACAGGCAGATAGCCATGCCAGTCGTAAGGGGTGTCCCACGGAGATTTGATATCGCCCTTCGTATTGGGCGAAATCTCCATACGCACAATGTTCAGCCCTACGGGAGAGTCTTCACCATAGAGCAACTTGATAATCTCTACATCATCAATGGGTTTCATAGCCCCCCAGCAAGCAGCGGCTCCAAAGCCTGTCACTGTCTGGTGACGCACAGAGTCAACTGTGACTGTAATGGTTGCAGCATGGGACAGACCACCCAATGCCGCAAACAGAGAAAGAATAAAGAGTAACTTTCTGTTCATATACTGGACTATATTTGGCACGGATTACACGGATTGCACGGAAAATAAACCCATGGAGTTCCCTTGAGCAAAGCGAGAAATCTGTGCCTTAAGTTAATTATACTATCTAAAGTTTGACACGGATTACGCAGATTGCACAGTTTTGATTTTGAAACTGTGCCAATCCGTGTAATCCGTGCCTTAAATAAAACTGGACTTTAAAATCAAGGTAACGGCAGATACCAGTTCTGCTCGTCCATCAGCTTGGCACGCAGAGCTGCATCCACGTCACCGTAACGCTGGCTGATGGGGTCGGCCAAGTAGGCATTGTCACCACGACGTTTGGCCACACGCATGAGGTCATAGAGACGATAACCTTCGAAAGCACCTTCGAGAGCCATTTCGTCAATAATCATATCCTCAACAAGCGGAATCTGATAGTCGATGGTATCCTGACGGGTAGCCAAAGAGTCCTCGGGCATAGGCAACACATAGTAAGCATTGCAATGGCTGTCGCCCGAACCACGGGAGTGTACACCGATGGCATCTGCCTTCAAGAAGATGTTGGGGTCGAACTCAATCAGCTGTCCGGCAGCCTTGCGCTCTACAGAATCAACATACTGAACCAGATTGTCCTCGCACATACCATACTTCAGCACCACCATAGCCGACTGGGGATAACCTGCACGGTTCAAAGCCTCGGCATAGCGCAGGTAAATCATTGTAGTACGGGTGGTAGGTATCCATTCAGAAGAAACCACCTTATAAA
Organism: Bacteroidaceae bacterium; assembly: GCA_017516265.1. Lineage (GTDB taxonomy): Bacteria > Bacteroidota > Bacteroidia > Bacteroidales > Bacteroidaceae > Phocaeicola_A. The sequence goes on along the minus strand of JAFXDL010000140.1, from coordinate 16,709 downwards.
TACTCTGCATATCATTGCTATACTCAGAGAACTCATTGTTTCCACCGAGAGAACGCTGCGAATAGTTAGAATAGAGACGGAGATCACCCACCAGATAAGACTTGGCGAAACCAGAACGAGGCACATAGATTGTGTCCGTAGTAGTGGCAGTCTTATACTCCATACAATATATCTGCTCGGCAGAAAGGCTGAACATGGCAGGAGAAGGAGTCACCTGATAGTAATAGTAATTATCTTCGGTAGAATTGTAGATGTTCCCCAGATCGCTGATGACACCGTCGAACTCACGCATTTCCATGGGCAAATAACTACGAACTTCAGCTGTAGATGCCGTACCAGCTAGGCTAGTTGAGATATAAGCATCTCTAAGATACGTATAGTCCGTAGGGTCAGGCCAATAGACACGGCTGCTGGAAGACAACAGTACATAATCATCACGGTCTGTCAGATAGTCGTGATACCAAGTGGCTGCCTCCTGATAACGTCCGGCCCACAAGCAAAGGTCGCCCAAGAGGACACGCATGGGGAAGAAGAACAATTGGGAAATACGGTCATTGATACGTCCCCAATCCGGTCTTTTACGGTAAGCATAGGGAGTCAGGTCGCTGATGAAATAGTTGCAGATTTCCTGCATGGAGGTACGGGGACCATTCATGGCTTCGCGTGCCTCAATCTCGGTCATCAAAGGTTTGGTGACAAGGGGCACATCGCCATAGTTCTTGGCCAATTCCAGATAGGTCCATGCACGGTAAGCCTTCACGGCTGCATACTCTTTCTCAAAGATTTTGTATCCGCGACGCTCCAAAGTGGTATCCACATGATGGAGGAAATAGTTGCAATGGTTGATGACGGAGTAATAGTCGCTCACAACATTGTACTTGTTGTCCTGTGAGAAATCCCAAGCAGACAAACGCTTGAGGTCAGAGGTAGCGGCATCTGTGGTTCTTACCAAGTCGGCACGAATCTCACCCAAGAGCATGGTACGGTCTGCTATCATCTGCAACTTGTTGACGATACCCAACACACTATATACCGAGTCAGTAGCATGGTTCAGTGTATTGTCATCCTCGTACATCACAAAGTCGGAGTCGGTCTCCAAAATGTCTTCGCAAGAAGTAAGAGTAAAGAAACCGCAAAACATTCCAACGAAAAGGAGACCCATCCCCTTGCCCCTGCCAAGGGAGGGGAGTGAACAGTTTGCACTCATTCGTTGAGTTGTTCTTTTTATTAAATTATTCATCATATTGCTTATTATTATTCGTTAATAACTTTTCTATTCGGACTATCCACTCCCCTCCCCTGTGGAGGGGCTGGGGGTGGGTCCTTTCTTATCTTTTACAAATTGATATTCACGCCCAAAGAGAAGGAACGTCCCGGAGAAATCAGACCACGGTCGATACCTTGAGACAACACACTGCCCGACATGGCGCAATCAGGATTGTTGCCCAAGTAGCGGGAAATGGTGAAGAGGTTGGCCGCATTACCCCAGATGGTAATACCCTGCAAATAGGTGCTGAGGATGGGGATATGATAACTCAGAGTAACAGAGCTGAGGCGCAAGTAACTGCCATCCTCAATCCAACGGTCGCTGAAGCGGCTGTTACCCATAGGATCCTTATAAGCTATACGGGGGATGCTGGTCTGCTGGTTCTCTGTAGTCCAACGTCCGGCCATTGCTGTTGTCTGGTTCATAAAGAGGCTTCCACCCTCGAGCAAAGAGCGCTGATAGTTGTAGATATCGTTGCCCAATGAATAGTTGAATGCTGCAGAGAGGGTCAGGTTCTTCCAGTTGATGGTTGTGAAGATGTTACCGTAAATGTCCGGATTGGGGTCACCAATCACCGTGCGGTCCTCCTTGCCAATTACTTGGTCGCCATCGAAATCCTTGAACGAAACATCACCTGCACCGAAATAGATGCGGTCACCCTTGTCGTTCAACAGATACTTGCCGTCGGCCTTAGCCGCATCAGCAGTAGCATATACACCTTCGGTCTTCCATCCGTAGAATACTCCAACAGGCTGTCCCACCTTGGTCTGAATGGTAGCACCATAGATGTCTGTTTCAAACGTACGGTTGTCATTAGGCAAAGCGGTCACTTCATTCTTGTAACGGCCTACTGATGCGCCCAACTCCCAACGGAAGTTCTTCAAGTTGATAGCCTTTACAGAAGCGGTCACATCGAAACCAGAGTTTTCCAACTTACCGCCATTGCTCCAGTTTTCCTTCAATCCGCTGGTCCAAGCCAGTTGGCTCAATGACAAAAGGTTGTCAGTCCAGCTCTTGAACCATCCCAGACGAACGCTCAAACGGTTGTTCAGGAAATGTCCCTGCAATCCGGCTGTCACACGATTGGTGGTCTCCCACTGCAACTCTGTGTTACCAATATTACCGATAACCAGACCTGTAGCCTTGTCACCCAACATACGCTGTGCCAAGAAGTAACTGCGTGAAGCGGTATAGTCGATGGCATCGTTACCTGTCATGTCATAACCCACATTCAAGCGCAAGTAGTTGATACCTCTGGCATCAGCCAACCACTTTTCGTTGCTCAACACCCAAGCACCTTCTATACTGGGGAAAAGGCCCCACTTGACACCCATCACCTCCAAACCGGGAGCATCGGCACCAAAACGTGAAGAAGCACTGGCTGAAAGTCCGCCATTCAAGTAGAAACGCTCAGCATAGTTGTATCCGGCCAAAGCGTACCAAGCCATTTCACGGGTCTTGTCGTCAGCACCACCTGTAGTCTTGAACTGAAGTGAATTATTCATATTGGGTGTCTTGTCATTACCCGTGTTGTAACCCTTCTGATTAGTCAGGTTATAATTGTTGCTGATGAAACGGAAACCACCCATCACTGATACATCGTGTGCACCGTAGCGGTTCTTCCAAGTGATACGGGTATCACTCTGAATGGCTGTCTGACGGGCAGCCATACTCTGAGCAAAGTTCTGCAAAGTCGTACCCTCGTCCAAGCCTTCAACCTTGAAAGTCGGCACACCGTGTATAGGCAGGTAGTACATTTCATTGGTATTCACCAAACCCAATGTGAACTGTTCGCTGACAGAAAGGTTCTTGTTGATTTCGTAACGGGGAGTTACAGAGAACATGATCAGACGATTACCGAAAGAGTTACGGTTTTCGCCCTCACCATAATGCAAAATGGCTGTGGGGTTGGCCAAGCGGCCTTCACCCTGGAACATTCCTTCCAGATAATCATCGGCTTCTGCCAGATACTGGCTGACATTTCCAGCCTTGTCGAATGCATACGGAGAAAGGAAAGGTGCTTTCACCAATCCCAAGAATGAAGGCGAAGTGATGACACCCGATGTCGGATTTGCCGGAGCACCATCATCAAACAGACTGCGGTCCACATCGCTATACGATGCATCGAAACGGACGTTCAAGCCGGTCATAATCTCAATGTCCGAGTTCAAACGCATGCTGAAACGTGAATACTCATTCTTCTTGAACGGGCTGTTGGCCATTGAATAGCCGACAGAAAGGTTGTACGAAGCCACATCGTCACCACCCTGTACATTGATACCATAGTTCTGAGAGAAAGAGTTTTCATACACCTGGTCTGTCCAATCAGTATTGTTGTGATACTGGTTGTAATAGAAATAGGTAGGATCGGTATTCAAATACTTCATGGAACCCAACGAGGCAGTCTTGTTAGACAAGAGTTCCGTAGTGTAGAGGCGATAATCCTCAGCTCCCATCATCTCGGGCAGACGCGGAACCAGTTCGTAACGTCCATTGATAGTCACATCAATCTTGGTGGCCATACTCTTGCTACGCTTGGTCTTGATGAGGATGACACCATTGGCACCTTTGGAACCATAAAGAGCCGTTCCGTTCTTCAACACTTCCACACTCTCAATATCGTTCACATTGATATTGGTCAGCATGTTGTTGAAGTATCCGTCATGCAACATTTCACGACCATGCTGCATATCCAAGATAAAGCCATCCACCACAATCAGTGGCTGTGCATTGGCATTCAAGGAGTTGATACCATTCATCAACATCACACTACCCACACCGGGAAGTCCGCCACGTGAAATGGTATGTACATCAGCTCCCAAACGCTGGCTGATAAGGGGGTCAATGCTCAGTTCTGAGGTATTGTCAAAACCTTCGGCCAAGCTGCTGATTGTTGCAGTCGTACTCTTTGCATAATCAGCGCTGAAAGCCTCGTGATAAAGCCATGCATCAGCCCGGCCATTGTTAATTGCTGTCTGCAGGAGGTTGTATCCTTCCACGGTCATAGACACCGAACGGGTGTATGCAGGAACCTTCAACTCATAGTCGCCATGTTCGTCTGTCATGCCGGAATAGCGGGCATCACCGTATGCAGTCACAATCACACCGACCAGCGGCTGACCTGTAGCGGCATCCAATACACGACCCGTCACCGTATTCATGTTTTCTTGTGCTGCAACGGTAAGTGAACCGCTGATTGCAAGGGCAGCACAGATTGTCTTATAGAGTTTCATAATTGAATTATGATTTATGATTTATAATTTTATGATTCGTGATTTGTGAGATTCTCACTCTTCATTTAACACATCTCTTCTGGGACGCAAGAAGATAGCGTCCAAATACATTTCACGTGAATATTGGGATGTTTCACGCGGAAGAATTGAACATTGCAGTTTCACACTGACTTTGATGTCTGTCTGTCCATAATTGCAAGCAGGCAAATACAGAGCTTCGGCCAAAACGACCGTATCCACTCGAGCTGGGTCTGTCTTGAATTGCGTACCATTACAGTTGAAAGTTTGTTCCTTACCCTCTTCATCCACATAATTGACATACGCCCTGAATTTACAGGGCTTGAATGTCTCGTCGGGATGAGTCACCGTGCGGGGCAATACTACGGCACAAACGTCGTAGTGTGCACTCAACGTATTGTTGATACGGTAGGTAAGTTCCCAGTTTGACGTATTCTTCTCGGGAAGAATCTGCAGGTAACCACCCTCTGAAATGCTGTCAACAGCCAAATAGCGGGAGTTATAAATACAAAGATTCTCCTCTGTTATATTATAAATGCCTTCGGACTCAACCCACAATTCACGGAAGAATGTCTGCTCCGGAGTATAAGGCCAAGTAGGTGTCTTGTATATCACACCATTGCTGCACTGGATTTCCTCGGCTCCATACATGATTCCACCTTCGTCAAACGGTTTGTGGAACACATGATACACAGGCTTGCCCGGACGTTGGGAACCACGCACATACTGTACCGAAACCAGCGAATCCTGACTCCAGGGATTCAAGGTCGTATTGAATACGGCATCATCCATCAGCGCACGGGTGGTCCAATAGTGCTGCAAAGAGTCGCGCTTGGTTACCTGAGCATCATAAACAAAATACTTCGAAGCTTCATCCCAAGCCTGAGTCCAAGCATCCTTGGTAGGAGCAACAACCCAATAAAGAGAGTCCTCACTGTTGAGATAACCTATCGCATTCAACATGATGTTACGCTCGATAATGACAGAATCGACATACACGGGGACACCTTCAACGATACCACTGGAAACAGAGGCATCGGCATTGAAATAGTCTTCCTCATAATTACGCAATGCCAGACCGATGGAACCGAGTTCTTCATGGTCGCTCAGCATCTGGTACAGATTGCGTTCGTAAGGCAACGGACGCGAAGCCACATGCAAGATACCATTCTTGGCACGCTGGTTAGAAGCCGCCATGGCAATACCTTCAATCATACCATCACTGAACTTGGCATACTTCTTGTTCAACAACAACATGCGATTCTCTTCGTCCGATACAGAAGTGAGCGAACGGGAAAGATGATTGAAGATGAATGAAGTTTCCACAACAGAATCACCCTGTGCCGTCTGTACCAGATTCAACAGGGAATCTTTGTTGAAGGTTCCATTGACAGGAGCCACTACAGTGAAACTCTGACCGCCATCCAGCAATTGGGCATAGCTCACAGAGGTCTTCTTATGCTTACGGAAAATTTTTGTTTCTTCCAACACTTGGCTGAAATCGCTCAAATCAGGATTTGCCTTGATTTGCTCCCACAGGGTCGTATTGCTTCCAGCAACAGAATTGCCTGCATTTACGAAATGGTCATCCCAATCCGAGCAAGCAGCCAAACAACCTGCCAACAGGGGAATAGCATACAATATATATTTTTTCATATTCATATTTTTAACTTATTAATTTTACACGTCAATTCTCTCATTCCATTAATGCGTATCTTCGCCTTCGGGGCTACCATACACACTCTTGGGACACAACTCGATATAGTCGAATGAAAGATAGCAATTAGGATCATCCAACACCTGACGCAAACGCAACGTGTAAGTCTGTTCCGAATCCAAATATCGTGTAGCCAATACGCGACGCAAGTTGTTGGTAATTTCTCTAAGCGGGCTTCCTGTCCACTGACGATAGCAGTCCATACCCTTCATAAAACCACGGTTGTGCATGGCCTTATCGTTGGCTCTGTTTTCTTCATCGTCATCTGTATCGGGTTTCCAACCCACTGAAGCATCCCATCCACCAACACGCAAATCAATAGGAATACCACAAGGTTCATTGTTCAGATAAGCCTGTACCACTCCACGGTCAGCATTTGCAGTATAACCGAAACGGATTTCGTACGTTCCTGACGGAACAGGAGGCAACTTGAATGCAACGTCAAAGATACCACTGATGGTCACACCGTTTGAATTGTAATGAGACCACCATGTCTGGTCGCTATGCACACCTACAAATGTCTCGTCACTGATTTCCCAACCTGAGATAAAACCTTTCTTCATTCCTACCAACTGGTCTGCATTGTAACGGCCACGTCCGTTGCTATTGATAAAGTCGGGACTGAAGGTCTGGCCATCCTTACGGATACGGCGGTTCAGAACGATATCGCGCACCTCTGTAGAGTACACAAGAATGTCATCCAGATAGTGATATACACCATTCAACGCATTCTGATTGCTACTTCCTGACTCAGAAGCAGACAAGATTTTCACACCACGCACTTCGGCTCTGTTCTGGAATCCCTTACGATTGAGGAACACACCGGCTGCGGGTCCTGCAGCACGCACGATAGTACCGGGACACATGGTCACGTAATACTCTTCAGGGTCAGCAACAGAAGTCAGCCAACAAGTCTCCAAAACCTCCTTAGATGCATTCAAGATGGTATTTTCATACACAATGCAATCCAACAAGTGATAGCTGACAAAGCGGTTCAACGGATTTCTACGATGAGTGAAATCATCATCATACAGTCCGGCATCCATAGGATAAGTGGCGTCATATACCTCCTTAGCATACTTAATCAAATCATCAATGGTATAGATACCTTTCGCATTGAACACCGCATCGGGCTCTACGAAAGCTGTATATTTGAAGAAGCGTTTTGCCGGCCAGAGGCAGAGTGAAGAACCTTCAGCCTTACAGTTCTTCTGGAGTCCCTTATATACAGAGTCTTCACCACAAGAATAGCTCAAATCGATATACTTCTTCAATGAATCGCTCATACCCGTCAACTCCAATGCCTGTGTGAACAGTACCAATGTCGTATCCTCTGCAATTTTGTCGGGCAACAGGTCGCTACTGCGGGGAATCACATTAGAAACCACATGTACCACACCGTTTGTCACAGAGTCATCATACTCAATCATGCGGGCGGTCTTATTTGCATAATAAACGAGGGCATTGTTGTTATAAACATCCGAATCACTGGAAAGCACGATGTAAGAGTCGTCCATATTCAATTCGGGCAAAGCACCTTCACCTATGTCGGTAGTAAAATAAGCACCGTTGCGGATGATGTGCGTACGTACCAGTGTGTCGCACGCCTCATCTGTAAGACCTTCCACTGAGCCGAAACCCATGGTGGATACATACTGTTCCACAGCTCCGTTAGTGGGAGCAAACAAGGTAAACTCCCCATAGGTTGAAAGCAATGCATAATAGGGGGTACGCTTCAGGATATTGATGAAATGACCGAACTGGTCAGGATTCTCCTCCAAGTATCCAGCTGCAGTCACTTTGGTGGAGGCGTAGTAGTTCACTACCACATCATCATTGTCCACGCAAGCTCCCAGTCCGAAACTCAGACACAGGATGCAAGCTATATATTTAAATGTTTTCTTCATAACTGTATTTACTATTTACAATATACAAATTATAATTTTTCTTCAAGAGTCCGGATGCGGCATGTGTGCATCCATACCTCCTTTTAATTTGTTGTCAATTCAGAATCCTCCAAGTCTGCATAAGCAGCATTCTGTTTGAGCAACGGATTTACCTTCAGTTCGCTCTTGGCGTACGGGAAATAGATTCTGTCAGGGTTGGCCAACTTGATTCTGATGGCATTCACATTGGACGTATATTTACGTACGGCCAAAGCCACCAGACGAGAGTTGTTTCCATCACGACGAGCAAATCGTACCAGGTCAAACCAGCGCTTACCTTCGAACAGGAATTCGCGATGACGCTCGGCCAACAGCAGTTCCTCCATCAGTTCCTTGGTATTCACATAGTCTTTGATGTTCAGAGTCACCGTATTGTTGTTGGCACGCTTGTTCACTGTATTGATCAGAGCAAATGCCTCTTCATACTTGTCGGGTCCCTGCTGTATCAATGCTTCGGCCTTGATGAGGAGCATATCGGTCAAACGATAGAATATCCAGTTGGCATTATCCTGTCCACGATACGAAGGTACAAGATTGAGGTCTTTCTCCGTATTCAAGTTCTGGGTCTTGAACGTCACATCGTAGAAGAAGTATTTGCGGATATAGTAACTTGAGCCGTCCACCTCGATGCTGCAGTATGCACGTCCGTCGGTCTTCTTGAACACTTCGTTGGTACCCAACACAATGTCCTTGCGCAAGAAGTCGGGAGCGCTCAAACGTCCGTTTATAGTATTGGCATTACCATAATAATTGGCAACCCACTTGTTGGTGTTGCTCTGGGTGCTTGAGAAGTAGAGTTCAAACAGACTCTCGAAAGAATTGCCAAGGCCAAAAATTTCATAATAAGAGTTTCCACACACAGAGGAACCTACAGGCTGTTCCATAATCAAAGGAATAGAATCCATCAGTTCGATGTTGGTGATATTGCCCATGTAATCCAAGACAGACTCATATTGCTTGCGCTTGAAGTCAATGACCATATCGCAATATTTGATGCAATTCTCCCAATCACCTCTCCACAGATAGAGGTCGGCCAACAAAGCCCAAATGGCTACGCGGGTAATGCGGCTGTTGTTTTCTGCATAGATTACGTTGGTATTGTCCAGACGATAACGGCTCACGGCATTGTCCTTCACACTTTCCAGATTGGTAATCAATGAATCCAACACATCATTGAAGGGTGTTGCCGGCAGGATGTAGTTCTGCGAATCATCGATACTGGGTTGCGTAGTATAAGGCACATCACGGAACGTACGCACCAGATAGAAGTAACACAAGGCACGAAGAGTCGAAACCTCTGCTATATGAGCCAGCATCTCTGACTCGGTATAGTTGGGGTCGATGGCTTGTACCATGGGTGCATAGTGACAAACTGTATTACAGTAGTTGATGGTCTTATAGAACACAGACCAATTACAGAGGTCGTTAGTCGGGAGCAAATTCTCCTTCAATATTTCATTGATATTATTGGGGACATTGGCACCTGCTTTCATATTGTCAGAACGCAATTCGCCCCACACGCCCATACGTGTCAGAAAGTCTTCGCTTTCCATCGATTCGTAGCAGCTGTTCACTACGCTGGTCACGTCATTCTTGTCGGTCCAGTAGTTTTCCAGCACCACCTCGTTCATCGGCAGGATTTCCAAGAAGTCATCGCAACTTGTCAGTCCGGCTGTGAAGAGAAGGGCACAAACTATATATTTGAGTTTTTTCATAAGTTTTTAAGTTTATGAGTTTTTATATTTATAAGTTGAGTTATCAGAACTGTATGGTTACACCTGCAGTAAACGACTTGGCACGCGGTGTCTGAGCGTTATCTGTAACGATACCCAATCCACCATAACCGACTTCGGGGTCAGCACCAGAATACTTGGTCAAGCAGAACAAGTTGTTGGCTGATACATACAGGTCGAGACGGCTGAGACCCAACGGCTTGATTACCCGTGGAGCAAATGAATAGTTCACCTGAGTATAGTTCAAACGGATGAACGAACCATCCTCAACAAAGCGGTCGCTACCCAACCAGTTGTATCCATGCTGACGGAGGGCACGAGGCACACTGGTGATGTCGCCCTCGACACGCCAACGCCAGTTGACAGCACGACTCTGGTTGTTGTTTGAGTACATGTTCTCGGCATTCATGCGGGCCTTGTTGATAATCTTGTTTCCATAGCGGAAGTTGAACTGGTTGTTCCATGAGAAACGTCCGAACTTGAACTTGAAACCGAAACCTCCAGTAAACTTAGGCAATGAAGAACCCAAATATACAATATCCAATTCGTCAATGGTACCGTCAGCATTGACGTCATCATAGATGGCATCACCACCACGGAACTCATGATCCACTGAACCGGCACAGAACATCATCGGTTTGGTCATCCCGTTTTCATCCAGAATAACCACACCATTCTTGTCGCGGACAACAGGTGCATTGGGACCGCTTACACCCGGAACTTCTTCCGGTGAATATTCAGAATATTGGTAAACACCTTTGTAACGGAAACCGTAGATACTTCCCAAGGCATGCTTCAATTCAACACGTGACAGGTAAGAACCGTTGTTGCGGTCGAACTCGTTGTTCAAGCTGGACAAACAGGTCTCATCCATCTTGGTCACCTCGTTGCGGTTGTTGGCAAAAGTGATGTTGAAGTCCATAGCAAACTTCTTGCCTACCTTGATAATCTGGTTACCATTCAAGTTGAACTCCCAACCGATGTTCTCCATGTTACCTACGTTCTGCCATGCAAGAGAAGGATAACCTGAAGAGGTAGGAATACCACGATTGGCCATCAACAAGTCGCTGGTATATTGCCAATAAAGTTCTACGTTACCGGTGATGCGGTCATCAAAGAATCCGAAGTCGGTACCCAAGTTATAGGTTTCCTTCTGCTCCCACTTCAAGTTCTTCATACGGATGTTGTCGGGATGCACAGAACCTTCTCCCATATAACCACTACCATTCTTATACTTACTGAAGTAGAGGTATTCGGAACCAGGCTGTTTACCTACGATACCCCATCCCGGACGGATAGAAAGCATTGAAATCCAAGGCAAAGCCTTCTGGAACCAAGGTTCGCGGCTGACGTTCCAACGAACAGAGAATGCAGGGAAGTTACCCCAACGCTTGTCGGCACCGAACTTGGTGGTACCGTCACGACGTACAGAGAAGTCTGCCATGTAGCGTCCCTTATAAGCATAGTGTGCTGAGTAAGTGAAATAGATGCTACGCCACTGTCCGCTACCAGTGGTCATGCCACCAATAATACCATTGGCACCTGTACTCTGGATGCTTCCGGAAGGAGTTCCATAGGTAATGGTACTTTGTGATGTAGATTGACCGCTGGTCAACTGTCCACGCAACAACATGGAGAGTGAGTGGTCACGGTTCTTGAACACCGGAGTAAAGGTCAATGTATGGGTGGTAGTGATACCAAAGTTCTTTGATGAATTGGCCGTTGTACGGTTGCTCTGTGTATTTGTCCATCCCAACGTATTGAGCGATGCAGGCATATACTGGTCTTCATAACGGTTGAAGATGTTGAACAACACTTTACCTTCGTAGTTCAAACGGGTACTTTCGTCACCCAAGCCCAACAGGTCATAACGCAACTTGAATTCCGGCTCAATGTTGTAGCTGGTTTCATGGTTCTTTGCCTCGTATGCCAAAGCTACAGGATTCGAAATCGGATTCTTGTTATAATCCTGCATCTGATCCTTCAGTTCCTCTGAAACACTCGGCAAAATATGATAGAAAGCATCCAAATTGTTTCCGTAGCGGTCCTGCTCATAAATAGAGAGGTTAGGCATACGGTTGTAAGCAAGTCCCAACAAGTTACCGTTGTTCTTCTGGTTGTTCGTGTAGGTCAACGAGATGTTGGTTTCAATCTTGATGCGGTCGCTCACGAAATAGTCCAAGTTTACACGTGAAGTGAAACGGTCGAGCTGCTGTTTGATGATAGAACCAGTCTCGCGGTCATAACCGGCACCGATACGGAAGTGGGCTTTTTCACCACCACCGGTCAACGATACATAGTGGTTCTGACGAAAACCTACCTGCTTCACGGCATCCAACCAGTCGGTATTGTTGTTGTACATCTCATATTCAGAGAAGCTGGGGTCGTAGTTCAACTCCACAATGTTGCTGGCCACATCGCTGAGTGAAGGATTGAAATACTCCTCCTTCAACAACATGGTGTACTCGTCACCATTCAACATCTTATAACCTTCGGGCTGATAAGTGCCAGTCAGACGATAGCTGTATCCCACCTTTGTCTTTCCACGTGTACCACGTTTGGTCTTGATTTCGATAACGCCATTGGCACCTTGTGAACCCCAGATGGCTGTAGCAGCAGCATCCTTCAACACTGAAATACTCTGGATATCTTCAGGGTTTACATTCAGCAACTGAGCAAAACTCTCTTCATTGGCTGAGTTGAAATCAAAGTTATCCGTATTAGTTGACATCACATTGCCATCGACTACAATCAAAGGTTCGCTGGAGCCGTTAATGTTGGACACACCACGCAGACGCATAGAGGTACCGGCACCCAAGTTACCTGAATTGGCCACAATATCAAGTCCGGCAATACGTCCCTGCAAAGCCTCATCCACTGTAGTGATACCCAATCCTTCAAACTCTGTCATCTCAATGCTCTGTCGAGCGGTAGAGATTTCATCCAAAGGAATAGCCAGACCAGAACCGTCGGCCTTCTTCTTTTGGGTAACGACCACTTCCTGAATCTGATTCTCATCCTTCATGCGGATATTGAACTTTACCTTATTAATAGGTAAGGTAACGGTCTTGTATCCCACGTATGTCACACGCAATTTGTTCTTCGGATTCTTCAATCTGAAGGAGAAGTTTCCGTTCATGTCCGTCACGGCATTGGCCACGATACGGTTGGCAGCATCCAATTCCACCACATTAGCGGCCATCACAGGACCGAAATCATCGACAACCGTACCGCTGATGATATCGCCGACCTTTTGGGCAAACGCACTGCCGACTGACAATCCTCCACCGAGAATCATCAATCCCATTATCTTTGTTAATCTACTAGTACTCATAATTATTCGATTTATTTAATCTTCACCATGTCCTTATTTCTTATAGAACAAGGGCTTATCTATCAGGTGAACAACAGCTGATGACGTAGTTTCAATACCATTTGCTAACGAAGCATCCTTATTATTGTACATATACTCACGAGCCATCAGGTTATAAAGTTTCTTACCGTTCACTTCTGTAGTCACTACCCTACTCGGTTCCTCACTCTTAGCATTGTCATACAATACAATCTGGTTTCCTTCAGAGGAAGCAGAGATACGATAGAAGCGTTTGGTAGAGGGGTCAATAAGGGCTGTTTCGAAATCACCACTCTCGGGAGCTGCATCAATGAAGAGTGCATTATCCTGAATGTGGTAGCGCAAGAAGTTCTCAATAGCCAATGAGTCACGGGTTGCACCTGTCAAATCGCCAGCCTCTGTGGCTGCACTGACAGCCTCCCAAGTGGGCAGTTTGCCTGTACGCTGCAACTCTTCGATGCTCTCGTTAGTAGGAACATACACTGAATAGTGATAGGTATTGAACAGAGAGATATTGGTACCACCACATGCATAAGCATTGTCACGGATAGTCTCATACAAAGAACTTCCAGCCATCAATTCGCTGAACTTGGAGAATTCCTCGTGTTCGTTCAAGATGTCATGTACAGTCTTACGGGTTCCCAAGATAGGTCCGGCCTCCAGGATGTAGCTCTTTCCGTTACCACCTTGAGACTTCTGGTCATAAATGACACTGACAGGGATGGGAGCCTCGTTTCCGAATCCGTCTCCTTCATTGATCTGGAAGCTACCGGCCACTGTCATGCCCTCAACACCCAGTTCAACATTATCCACACGGATTTCTGCACCACTCTTAGTACGGTAATACTTATGTCCGTCCTCCACATTGCCGATCACGATGTGTGTTTCCAAAATATCTTTCAGACGGTTTCTTATTTGTCCATAGTCTCTGATCTCACCGATACTGTCACCCAATTCGCGGGTAATCAAATCATAGTTCCACTGGCTGGCCCATACACGTTCGGTCTTATTAACCTTGGTGGGGTCATAATGGAAGCGGTAGAGCTGGGTCTTTCCCTTTCCGTATGAAACGGGGTCAACATACTCCAACAAGGCTTTGTTGGTAGGGATAAAGAAGCTGTACTCTGCATTCAACGAGTTCAGATATACGTTGTACTGCAAATCTTCTACCGCCCAGTAGATAATCTGCATGGTCTCATTGATCAAAGCAGGGAACAACACACTGATGTATGATGTGGGGGTATAAACCTTCTTGGTCAGATACACAGCACCGTTGCAACCCAACCACACAGAGTCAATCATACTCTTCTCCAATCCCATCGGGTCATTGGCATCATTCAATACATTATTGAATTTTGAAGGAACTGAAGTGATGAACGAGCTGAGCATATTCACATTGATAAGTTCAGCAACCACTTTGTCGGGGACATTGTCCCAAGAACCATAATAATCCTTCAATACACTACCCTCACCGTCTTCACCATTCCAATAGGCATCCATGGCCTCATCAGAAGGAACCATCATCACAGCCATATCACGCTGCATGGCAATGTTACCTTCCAGATTGTTCAAACCGGCATAGTAAGCATTCCACTCAGGGTCGAACTTCAAGGTAGAGAGTACAGCCTTTCCTGCCGGAGTCTGATTCAGCGGAGCACCGCCCACAGACTTGTCAGAGAAGAAGCGCTTGGTGAAGACTGTATCCACATTAGCCTGGTACAGATAGTTGTACTGCTGGGTAACGCTACCATTGTCATTCGGGTTACGGTCAGGATACGGAGCACAATAGCGTTCCAACAAGCTATTGAAAACAGTTGTGTTCGGTTTGCTGGCAATCAACTCGGCCATATTGGGACGCGGAGTGATAACCTCAGCCATACGATGGATAAATCCGTTGGAGCACTTGATATTGCCCTCTTCAACCTCTACACCGTTCACACTGGCATCACCTGCCTGACGGTTGGTTGTATAATTGAACAAGAAGTTGTAATCATCGTTGGTGATTCTCTTGTTGGCCAACTGTTTCTCAATGAAGAACAGCAAAGGCACTACAGAGTTATCGGTCATACATACCATGGGAGTACCCTTGTCACGATAATATTTCCAATAACGGTTTTCAGGCATCTGTTCGGGCATAAGCACTGAAACAGAATCGTACACTGAACTTGAAGCGAAACGACGCATACACTCACCCTCGGTAGGAGGTGTACCCTGAACACTAGGCAGCGTGCTCAACTGCATGGAATTGTCAAGCATGCTTCCAAAGAGGAGCAGTTTCTTCTGCGAAACGGTCAGCTGGTCATAGCTGGCCACTCCCCATGAATTGTTACTGAAGAAACGGTCATAAGCAGCATCGTCTGCCACAAACAACGTTTTAGAACCAGTCTTGGCCAACACTTCCTTGTAGCCCAAGTCTTCAATCATTCGCACTGTATTGGTGAAATTGCCCTGCTCGTCCAACCAACTGTAAATGCTCGAACCCCAACCATCGGGAGTACGCTCATCCAAGTCGTAGTCAGTACAAGACGTAAAGACGTTTCCACCAGCAAACAGTACTCCGGCTGCCAACGCTACCATACGCCAGCCACGCCGCAAGATTTGTCTTTCGGTTTTCATACTTTTTTGAGTTTTGTTTATAATTTCCATAATTTTATTAATTTTTCATCGGTAAATTGTCAAGCGCCCAGCCAAACCGGCCAACACGCACTTTTTCACAGATGCAAAATTAAGAAGAATTTACAAGACCTATTTATATTTATGTTTGCACGTGTTTTCCGTTCGTAGCATCAGCTTTCGCTCATGTTTCATTCGCTTTTCTTTTTGAATCAACAAGGCAAAAAGCCCATAAATAAAGCCTTAAACACACCTTTTTACATAAATAAACAACCCTCAAAAGATACAAAAAGAAATAAGACCAGAATCCTTATGAAACAGCGTTTCCTTCGGGTATAGACCTAAAAGGAGGTTACAGAAAATATACTTTAGCACGGATTACACACAGATTGGCAACTATTCAGCTAATCTGTTCATGCCGTATCTTTATGTTACTGCCAAGACGTTGGCAGTATGTTGCCTCGGTGCTGGCAGTGTACTGCCAAGGCGTTGGCAGAAACAAGAATGTACGTGCCAAACTGAAGTTCCTAGAACAACAGCCTTTCCACCGAATAGAATTACACGGATTGCACGGTTTATCGCTATATCCGAATGGATATAATCTTTTATTAGTGTCCGCTAAACACCAATAATACCCTATCCTTGAATATCTTAGATGTGGGTAAGCCCTCTTTTATGCAGAACTGACAGTCTCTGTCATCCTGAGCGAAGTCGAAGGATCTACGAGCAAAACATTTTATAATACTCTGACTGATAGACCCTTCGACTACGCTCAGGGTGACAGAGACATCATGAACCGTGAAGCCAACATAACCGTAAAAGTTTTAGCG
>JAFXDL010000139.1 GCA_017516265.1 Bacteroidaceae bacterium | reverse complement strand
CACCTAATTTAGTTCGTAAGAGGTTATACAAAACTGCTTTTCCATTGTCAGATACTAAGTTGTTGACGGTTGTTTCTATATCTTCTTCCTGCTTTCGTTGTTCTATCTGTGTTAAGCAATAATTTTCCCATTTTCTAACATCGAAAATAGAACGTTTCATTAATTCAACAAAACAAAGTCCCATTTTAGAGTTGGTTTCATAAG
This sequence comes from Bacteroidaceae bacterium, assembly GCA_017516265.1. Lineage (GTDB taxonomy): Bacteria > Bacteroidota > Bacteroidia > Bacteroidales > Bacteroidaceae > Phocaeicola_A. Next base: position 4,324 of record JAFXDL010000139.1, on the reverse strand, counting down.
GCAATGTCGATACTAATTGCGGTTCTTCTGTTTTATTGTAATAGTATATTTGAATGTTTTCACCAATATAGAACCCTATGGAACAAATTAATTGCTTCATATAGGTAATTAATTGTATACTATCTCTTTCACGGAAATTGTGCGTTGGCTTTTTTAATTCTATTATTATTTGAGGAATAGAATCTATTTCCAAAACTATATCAGGAAAAACTCTTTGGGCAGCTCCTAAATCCACTTTTGGTTGTTGCTTGATTTCATTTTTAAGCCAACCCAATGATCGTAATGTCCAACATACTGTATCTTGAAATATTCTTTCCGAAACATTGTTTTTCTGACATTCTATAAAGTCTGAACAGATTTCATTCCATTTTTCCATAAATAGTTATATCTTTCTGTACAGCATAAATACACTTTTCTATAAAGAAATACGCTGCAAAAATACACTTTTCCTATAAAATAAGCAAGTAAAAAACACACTTTTCCTATTTAGAGGTGGGGGCTTCCTTGATTTATCCCCCTATTTCTCCCTCAATCATCCCCAAGAACTCTTCTTCGTTGACGATGGCAACACCCAGTTTGGTGGCTTTCTCCAATTTGCTGGGGCCCATGTTTTCACCGGCGAGGATGAAGGATGTCTTGCCGGAGATGCTTCCTACGTTCTTTCCTCCGTGCTTCTCTATCAAGGCTTTGTATTCGTCGCGCGAATGGTGGGTGAATACACCGCTGATGACGATGCTTTTGCCTGCCAGGCGGTCGGTGCGCTCGCTCAATACCTCTTCGCTCAGTTCAAACTGGAGTCCGGCAGCTCTCAGACGTTCAATCAGTTGCAGGTTGTCTTCATCGGCAAACCAGCGGATGACACTTTGGGCAATGCGTTCGCCTATCTCATCCACGTGGATGAGGTCGTCCAGTGTGGCTTCCTTCAGTTTGTCGATTGTGGGAAAGGCATTAGCCAACTTCTTGGCCACCGTTTCGCCTACGTAGCGGATACCGAGGGCAAAGAGTACGCGTGGGTAAGGTACTTCCGTAGATTTGCGGATGCCTTCTATGATATTGTTTGCCGAGCGTTCGCCCATGCGTTCAAGTAGTTGGAGGTCAGCAGCATGCAGGTCGTACAGGTCAGCAATGTTCTTGATGAGTCCTACGTTGTAGAATTGCTCTACCGTTTCGGGGCCCATACCGTCTATATTCATCGCCTTACGGGTGATGAAGTGTTCGATTTTTCCCTTTATCTGCGGTGGGCAAGCCTTGTCGTTGGGGCAATAGTGTGCCGCTTCGTCTTCGTTGCGCATCAGCGGAGTGCCACATTCGGGGCAACGGGTGATGAACTGCACCTTGTCGCCCACCATGAAGCGGGCCTCTTTATCTACTCCCGTAATCTTAGGGATGATTTCACCTCCCTTTTCCACATACACCATATCGCCGATGTGGAGGTCGAGTCCCTCGATGATGTCGGCGTTGTGGAGCGAAGCACGTTTGACAACAGTGCCCGATAGTTGCACCGGGTCGAGGTTGGCCACGGGGGTGATGGCACCAGTGCGTCCCACCTGATAGCTGATGCTGTTCAGACGGGTGCAAGCCCGTTCGGCTTGAAACTTGTAGGCAATGGCCCAACGGGGCGACTTGGCCGTATATCCGAGGTTCTTCTGCTGTCGTAGCGAGTTGACCTTCAGTACAATGCCGTCGGTGGCTACGGGCAGATTCTTGCGCTCAGTATCCCAATAGCGGATGAAGTCGAACACTTCTTGCAGGGTGCGGACTTTGCGTGTGGCGTCAGAAATCTTGAATCCCCATTCGCGGGCCTTCTGCAAATTCTCGTAATGTCCGTCGCAGGGGAGCTCTTCGCCTAGCATATAATAGAGGTAGGCATCCAGTTTACGGCTGGCCACTACCGATGAATTCTGCAATTTCAGAGTGCCCGAGGCTGCATTGCGTGGATTGGCAAAGAGGGGCTCTTCGTTAGCGGCACGCTCTTCGTTCAGCTTTTCGAATACGCTCCAAGGCATCAGTATCTCACCACGGATTTCAAAACTCTTTGGATAATCTGTCCCTTGCAATTTCAAGGGGATGGTGCGGATAGTCTTCACGTTGTCCGTCACGTCGTCACCCTTTACACCGTCGCCACGTGTCACGGCGCTTACCAGCAGGCCGTTTTCGTATGTCAGCGAGATGGAGGTGCCGTCGTACTTCATTTCACAACAGATTTCAAACTCCTCGTCGCCCAGCATCTTGCGTGCACGGTCATAGAAATCAGTCACTTCACCTTCGGAATAGGTGTTTCCGAGTGAAAGCATGGGGTACTTGTGCGTCACTTGACGGAATTCCTTGCTCAAGTCGCTACCTACGCGCATGGTGGGCGAGTTTTCGTCATAATACTCCGGATGCGCCTGCTCCAAGTCTTGCAACTCGCGCATCATGCGGTCAAATTCGAAGTCCGTTATCTCCGGTGCATTCAGCACGTAGTAATTATGATTGTGGCGGTGCAGCTCTGCCCGCAAGGTCTCTATCTGTTGTTGGATGGTGGCCATAAAATTATATTTAGTTATGCTGCCGTTCCTATCTCGTATAGAAATTCGGGAGCTAGGTCGGCACCGTTTGCCCATTCAATGGTATAGGTTGTCAGGCCATATTGGATAAACTTGTCAAGGTCAAGCAATTCCCCAAATACTTCTCCAGTCAGATAGGGCTGTAAATCTACTTTTTTCTTTTGGCCATCGCTGAAAGTCAGCAATAGCTCGTAATCTTTGATATAATCTACATCTGTAATTCTAAGCATATCAATCTGTATTATTTAAGGGGTTCGATATGAAATAATTTTTCTCCTTTTTGAGCTTTTTCCCAAAGAGAAAGAATTTCTGATTCGTGCAAATCCATCCATTCATTGACTTTGATAATAACCTTAGAAGGGGCTTTTCCATCTACAATGCGGTCTATGACACTGATGGAGCATTCATATCCACCATATGTAAAATGAATGTGTGGTGGATTATGGTCTCGCCAATATAAACTGACGATGATTCCAAAGAATCGGCATATTTCAGGCATAAGGCAATTATTTTAATGTTTCTTCCGCAAAAATACGCATTCCATTTCAATATCGCAACGAATCCCGTGCTTTTTTCGTACTTTTGCAACCGAATTAAAGAAAACGACAAATTATGCGCATAGACATCATAACCGTATTGCCCGAGATGATTGAAGGATTCTTCAATTGCTCCATCATGAGCCGGGCGCAGAAGAAGGGGCTGGCAGAAATCCATTTGCACCACCTTCGCGAATATACCCTCGACAAGCATCGTCGCGTGGACGACTATCCGTATGGCGGGTGTGCCGGCATGGTGATGCAGATTGAACCGATTGACCGCTGCATCTCGATGCTGAAGGAGCAACGCGAATATGACGAGGTCATCTTCACTTCGCCCGATGGTGAGCAGTTCAACCAACGGATGGCAAACACGCTTACCCTCTCGCAAAATCTTATCATTTTATGCGGACATTTCAAGGGTATTGATTTCCGCATTCGTGAGCATCTGATTACGAAAGAAATCAGCATTGGCGATTATGTCCTTACGGGTGGTGAATTGGCCGCGGCTGTGATTGCCGATTCTATTGTCCGCATCATCCCTGGAGTCATCTCTGACGAGCAATCAGCTTTGTCCGATTCTTTCCAAGATAATCTGTTAGCACCGCCTGTCTATACCCGTCCGGCAGAATACAAGGGATGGCGTGTGCCCGATGTGCTCCTTTCCGGCCATGAGGCTAACATTCGTGATTGGGAGCTTCAGCAAGCCATTGAGCGGACCAAGCAACTCCGTCCCGATTTGTTGGAGGGAAGTGGATGGTAAAAAAAGAAGAAAAGAGGAGACCCTCCCCCTTGTCCCTTCCAAGGGAGAGGAGTGAATACTAAAAATCATCCCTACCTTTTCATCAAGGAAAAGGTAGGGATGATTCTTTTATTTGATAAATGGTAGCGTAGTCAAGACATTTTACTCCCCTCCCTTGGGAGGGGTAAGGGGGAGGGTCTTCTTCTTTACACTTCCAATCCACCGATAATATCCTTTACCGATGTGAATCCGTGACGGTTCAGATAGTCATCAATACCTTGAGCCACTTTCACGGTAATGGCCGGATCGATAAAGTTGGCTGTACCTATCTGGATAGCGGTAGCTCCGGCAAGAAGGAATTCAACGGCATCGCGCCAGTTCATGATGCCTCCCAATCCGATAACGGGAATTTTCACTGCCTGAGCCACTTGCCATACCATGCGCAGGGCAATGGGTTTCACGGCAGCACCACTCATACCACCAGTGATGGTAGAGAGGAT
>JAFXDL010000138.1 GCA_017516265.1 Bacteroidaceae bacterium | reverse complement strand
GGAGATAACGACATATGCCTAATTCAAATACTACAGCCATACCGCAGAAGTCGTCATCTTCAGTGATGGCATAAAAAGACATTTCCTGGCAGTGGTCTATCATCCACAGGAAACGTTCAGTGTCAGTTCTCTCCGCTTCGGAAAAAGCAGACTCGTAGAGCTCTGGAACTTGCGCTATCAGCGGGTCTTTGCTTGACTGTATTTTTATCAGTTTCATGCTAAATTTCGATTTATCGGTTTAAATATAACAAATCCACAGCAAATTGTATCTATCTTCGAACTTTATCTAACAGCCTTGACACAGTTCATTTTACACTTTCGTTGATTTTTTTTATTCCATATTTTTTTAGTTCATTTTTTGTGGTTGCAATATACAACATAATCTCATCAAAAGCAAGATATAGCTTATTGTCCATCAACATAGTACCAACATTGTCACCAAACTGAACCTTTTCCAGACCTTCATATGCATTTTTTGGAACTTGATAATACTCGTTATCATTTTCTGTCGGTATACCGTATGTTCTTCCTTCGACCTGGCTCTCGCATTGCCCTTGTGATAGGTTGAACAACTGTAGAGCTCCACGCCGATGCATTTATATTGAATCCACTTTAATCCAAATAGGAGTTGATTCCCTATTAGGTTCTGGAGGACGCTATATAGCATCTGGAGCATCTACTGTTGTTTTATCTCTGATCACAGGAATTTGCGAGATTCGGTCGACAGGGACAAAACGCTGGTAAACGCTTATTGCAGTATGTATGCCTAATCGAACAATGCACAGTGTGCACAATCATATAGACTTGGCAAAAGTAGTAAAAAAATGTGAAATAGAGAAAGAAAATTAAGAATATATTTGCAAATGTACAAGAAATTAACTATTATTTGCGCGAATAGCCATTTTAATGTAGTGTTTTTGACGGAAATAATTATATTATTTGTTCATCTGCAAGCTTGTTGAACTCTGCTCTTCTGTATTGGAAATGCTTTGGTGACTAATTCCTATTCGATTTTTTTTCTATACCATAGTCGCAAATTGCGACATTGGTTAAAACCATTGCCTCAAAACAGGGTACTGGTTTGGAAACCTCATTGTTATTTCATCAATCAGGTTTAGAAACCACATTAGCTTTTCACGAATCTGGTTAAACCACAGGGGTAAAACGCCACCCTGGTTTTTTACAAAAGGGTATAGCAAATCACTATACACTTAACTCATTTTCATGAGGCGGTGTTTCACGGCTCCATACAAAAGTGTTGTATTGGTACCAAACTTTAAGCCACAAATTCCTTCTTAACTCTCTGGACAGTGCTTATACCTTTTCCCGTGAGTTTTGCAACATCACGGATGGCATACCCCTTGTTCAGAAGGTTGATGACCTCTCTATATTCTTCCCTCTTTTTATCCTGGGACTTGGTGGAACCTGCAGGTCTGCCGAGTTTTCCACCTTTCTCGACATACTGCTTTCTACCAGAGTTCAGCCGGAATGAGATATTATCACGTTCCAACTGAGCACAGGTGGAAAGGGTTGCTATCATGACAGGAGCAAACAGAGATGGCTTGCCCTCCTTGTCAAGAAGCGTAAACTGTTCCTTCTGGATATAGAGGTTAATGCCACAGTCAAGCAAATCCTTGACAGAGGCAAGAACCTCAAACGCATTTCTGCCCAATCTCGACAACTCGCTGACGAGAAGGACATCAATGCGATATTCCTTGCAATACTTAATCGCCTCACACAACACAGGTCGCTCATCATTCTTCTTCGCACCAGAGATGTGTTCCTCGAATACCTTACGAACTTCCATCTTTTGATATACAGCATAGTCAGACAAGTCCTTGACCTGCCTGTCTGTGCTCTGTCTGTCACCGATACTGCTGACGCGAGCGTATATGACTGCCGTTTTAGTTCTCATTTTAATCAAAGACTTGATTGAACACCGATTTACTAGTGTTCAGTTATCTGTTCAAGACTTTTTTGAACACAAACTTAATTTGAACACAAACCATCAACCAAAGAAGCCACTAACAAGGTTGACTGCATCGACCTTTGTGTTCATCACCACATCTGCATAGATCTCAGTTGTGTGGACGTTGGTATGTCCAAGCAACTTACTTGTGGTGAAGATGTCAGCACCAGCCGTTATGGTAAGAGTTGCAAATGTATGTCGGCTCGTATGGAATGTTACAAGCTTTGCAATTCCTGCATTCTTCGCCATGTGCTTCAATGCTCTGTTGGCACATCCTAATGTAGGGGCATTTGGAAACACTTTGTCTGTGTTGGCTGCATCATCTTTCTTTGGCAACCACTTCAATGCTTGTTCACCAAGAGGAACAATGACAGGCTTCTTTGTCTTCTGCATGGATGGAACATGTATCACTAATCCGTCATCAGTCTTTTGAATGTCTTTCCATCTGAGTGCAAGCATATCACTATGACGCAAGCCTGTGAAGCAACAGAACATAAAGGTTTGCTTTGTGGTTGGGCTTCCTGTATTGACCCCTTCCATGGCATTCAACTCGTTTACTTCCAGATATGTACGGTCACTCGGAGTCTTCTTGAACTTCTCGTTTTTCTCCAACTCGTAGTATGGATTCTTGCGAAGCACTCCATCCCTCACGGCTTGATTCAGGATGCTATTGAGTGTAGTCTGTATCAAGAGTTTTGTCTTTGGCGAAAGTTCTTGTGGTTCATCCGACTTGTTATTTCGGTACACATCATTGACATAGCGAATGAAGTTCTGATAGAATCGTTTATCCACTAATGCCAAAAGCATACGAGGACGATTGCTATATCTGAGATAGGACTTGACAATGTTTACAGTCTTCGTCACATTCTTGACATAGGAGTCAGAGAGTTTCTTATCATCCTTAATATATATAATGTGTTCGTCCATGTAGTCAGCGAATATCTTTGATGGCAGTTTCTCTTCGCCATCATCGACTTGCTTTTCTACGCCAAGGATGCGTTCAGCCTTTATCTTCAGCGCATGTTTGAGGGTGTTCTCATTGACACGTCTGTCATTCTCAGTCCTTTCTGGAATGAGAAACAGATTCAGCGACTCATAGTAACGCTTGCCTTTCTCGTAGAAGTCAAGGTACAATGATTCGTTACCGCTGGCTAACTTTCTATGCCTCAGTTCTATCTTCATCGTTCAGTTCTGCTTTAGGGGTAAATAGATTATCAACGAGGTTGACAGCCTCAGTCTTCTTCTTGTCTATGATTTTACCATAGATTTGAGTTGTGGTCACGTTAGCATGACCAAGCAACTTACTTGTGGTAAAGAGGTCTGCACCAAGGGTGAGCATCATTGTGGCAAATGTATGTCGGCTACAGTGGTACGAAATCTTCTTGTCTATCTTTGCAGCCTTCATCCATTTCTTGATGTGGTAGTTGATGGTTGCATCACTTGTAGGGAGTTTGAAGAGTTTCGCATCTGGATCTTCCTTCTTCTCCATATATCGAAGAGCTTCATTAGATAGTGGTACATTGATAGGCTTCTGAGTCTTCTCCATCCATACATGGACGTACTGTGTCTTGCCATCTGGAGTGTTCATCACTTTTGCCCATGTTAATTCACGGACATCACCAAGGCGAAGTCCGACAAAGCAAGATAATAGGAAAGCCTTCTTGACTTGTTCGTTGGTGCATGGTGTTTCCATCAATGTGCGTACTTCTTCGATGGTAAGGAACTCACGTTCTTCAGGGGAAGGCTGGAACTTTTCTCGCTTATCCAGTTGTTTCATTGGATTGCCCGGAATGAGTCCGTCACGCACAGCTTTGTTGAGCGCACCATTGAGCACAGCCTGGTGATGATGAGCACAACCAGGGCTGATAGTTCTGCCTTCTTGTTTCTTGGCAACACTATGGGGAGCGGTACGGAGGTAGTTGAGGAAACCACGACAGAAGTCTGCATCAATCTCATTGAGACCGATGTAATCAAGTTTCTCCTTGCTCAGATAGTCCTCGACCTTCTTACGCATGTCGGAACGTCCCTTCAAGGTTGACTCCTTGAAACCGAATCCATCCTGCTCGTATTCCTTCAGGAAGTCAACGAGCGAGATTGATGAACGCTTAATCTTATCCCAATGCTTGATTCCTCGATCTTGCAGTGCGATGATTCGGTCAGCTTTTATTTTCTCGGCAATCTGGCGAGTACGGATGTTGGCTTTCTTTGATGCAGCATCCGTTTCGGGTATCAAGTACAAATTCAAAGATTCATACTTGCGTGTACCTTTAATATATATGTCAAGGTACAGGCTGACGTTTCCGTTTGCCAACTGACGTTCACGAATGCGAACTGGTTCCTTTACCTTCAATGACTTTTTAGGTCTTCCCATTTAGTTTTCCCTTTAGTTGAGTTGTTACGTGTTTTTACCATCAAGAATCACGGTGCAAAGGTATATAAAAAATTTGGTTCTCGCAATAGGCGCGTAACAAATCTGCAACAAGAATACACCAAAAACATCGAAATTTAGTAAAGTTTAATAAGCATGTCTATTTATGCTAATAACCTTTAATTCAATGGGATATGATTATATATCTAAGATTTGCTTTGATTTCCTAAAACGCATCATTCCCCATACTTCGTCGGCTTCAACAGGAAGGTGAAGTCATAGTCGCCGTAGGGGAGTTGGTACTCCTTGCGTGGCCATGCACCCCAGCTGTTCACACAACCCATACCCATCTGGCCAAGGTCGATGTTCACGTAGGTTTCGCCCTTCTGCAGGTATTCGGGGTGGCTCTGCTGCTTGTGTTCGCCATCGTCCAGATCGCTCATCTTGTAGTGCAGGGCTGATGCAGAGAAGAGCTTGTCAGATGTGATGTGCAAGGTGTTGTGACGATTGTCCTTCAGTTCGTAGAAGCGCAGGTCGGTTTTGTTACCTGTCTCTTGCGGACGCTGGTAGTCGTGGAATTGTTCGTCAACGGTCTGTTCGTAGATGCCTACGAAAGCAGCGCTCTTGCGGTCATTGTAGTTCTCTACAGGACCACGTCCGTAGTACTTCACATCGTTGTAGCGCTTGGGCAGGGTAATCTGCATACCGTAGCGGAAGAGGGGAGCCACCTTCGCGTCCTTCGTAGCAGTCATCTTCTGGTTCACCAGGACGGCACCCGTGTTGCTCACGGTGTAGGTCAGGGTCAGCTTGGCCTGCACCTCAGTCATGTCGTAGTTGGCGGTGATGATTACCTGTCCCTCCTTCACCTCGTGGTTCATGGCGGTCAGTTTCAAGCCCGGGTTCTTCCATGCCTTCAGACGGTTTTGGATGCCTGCACCATAGTCGTTGTCGGTCGGGGCACGCCAGAAGTTAGGAGTCAATGCAGCACCTGGTTGCATCACGAAGTCGCCATTGGCAACCCAGTTGCTCAAGTATCCGTTTTCTTTGTTGAATGAGAGGATGAAGTTCTCGCCGATGATGTTCAGCATGGCGTCATCTTCTACTTTGATGTTGCGTGCATACGGGCAATTGCCGATGGTCAGAGCCTTTTCGCCCTTTTCGCGGATGGCCAGCTGGTTGCCGGCTACCTTTTGTCCGGCAGGCAGGATGCCCTCGCGGTTCTTCAGAGAGAAATATACGTTCAGGTGTACTTCCTTGCACTGGCAGATGCCTTCGAGCGAGTAGGGGAGAGTCACCTTCACGGTCTCCTGAGGCTTGGCGTTCAGGTTGGCCATTACACCAGTCTGTTCAGCCACACCATTCACCAGGAGTTCCCAAGTGAGGACGTAGTTCTTCATGTCCTTGAAGAAGTTCTCGTTGTAGATGTTCACTTCGCCCTTCTGCAGGTCAGCAGGTGTCACCCAGATGTTCTGATATTGCTGGGCGATTTCGTATGCATGCGGATGGAGGTCACGATCGGGAGCCACCACACCATTGTTGCAGAAGTTTCCGTCCGAAGCATCATCCTTGTGGAAGTCGCCACCATATCCGTAGATTTCGGGAGCAGGTACCATGCGTGCTTTCTCGTTGTTGCGCTTCAGGATTCCCTGGTCGGCCCAGTCCCAGATGAAGCCGCCCTGATACTTGGGATACTTGCGGATCATGTCCCAATACTCCTTGAAGCCACCGCCGGAGTTACCCATGGTGTGGGCATATTCGCATTGGATGAGGGGACGCGGATTGTCGTTCTTTGAGTACCAGTCGCATCCTTCGTAGCCGTAGTACATGGGGCAGAAGATGTCGGTCTTGCCGTTCTGTCCGGCCTGTTCGTATTGTACGGGGCGTGAGGGGTCTTCGGCCTTAATCCAATCGTAGGCAGCCTCGAAGTTGGGACCGTATCCGGCCTCGTTACCCAGTGACCAGAAGATGATGCTCGGGTGGTTGAAGTTGCGCTGGATGTTGCGCTGGTTGCGCTCCATGTGTGCCAGGGCGTATGAGTCGTTCTTGGCCAGTGTCTTCTCGCCGTAGCCCATACCGTGGCTTTCGATGTTAGCCTCGGCCACGAGGTAGAGTCCGTATTGGTCGGCCAGTTCATACCAGCGGTGGTCGTTGGGATAGTGGCAGGTGCGCACGGCGTTGATGTTGAGGTCCTTCATGATGCGTACGTCGCGCACCATATCCTCGTAGCTCACGGTGTAGCCGTTGGCAGCATTCAGCTCGTGGCGGTTCACACCCTTGAAGAGCACCGGCTGGCCGTTCACCAACACCTGTGCATCCTTGATTTCCACTTTGCGGAAGCCCACCTTTACGGGGATAACCTCGCTCACCTTCTTGCCATTCATCAGGGTGGCGGTCAGGGTGTAGAGGTACGGAGTCTCGGCCGTCCACTTGTTGGGCGCAGCCACCTTTATTTCGGCTTTCTGCTTGCCACTTCCCTTTACGGTTGTGGTGGCAATCTGCTTGCCTTGTGCATCGGTCAGGGCCAATTCTACCGTGCCACTGCCTTGCAGGTCGAGGTCGATGGCCAGTGAACCATCGGTGTATTGGGCATCCAGGTCGGGAGTCACGCGGATGTCCTTGATGTGCTTCTTGTTGCGGGCATAGAGGTAGCACTCGCGGGCAATACCCGAGAGGCGGAAGAAGTCTTGGTCCTCCAGGTATGAGCCATCGCACCAGCGGAAGATTTGGAAAGCGATGAGGTTCTCCTTGCCGGGCTTCAGGTATTTGGTTAGGTCAAATTCGGCCTCCAGCTTGGCATCCTCGCTATAACCCACGAACTTGCCGTTCACCCACAGGTAGATGTTCGAGGTGGCCGAGCCGAAGTGTACCATTATCTGCTTGCCTTTCCAGTCGGCAGGCACGGTGATGGTGCGGCGGTACGAACCCACGTTGTTCTGCTCAACGGGCACTTGGGGCGGATTTGTCTGGAAGAATTTACGCCACGGGTACTGATTGTTCACATAGACAGGGCGTCCGTAACCATAGATTTCCCACTGTCCGGGCACGGGCAGTTCGCCCCATTCGCTATCGTCGTAGCCAGTTTTCCAGAAGTCGGTAGGGCGCTGGTCGGCATTCTCCACCCAATGGAATTTCCACATACCTGTCAGGGGCATGTAGTTGGCCGATTGGGTCTTGCACTTCTGTGCCGCCTCGGCCGATTCGTACGCAAAGTAGTTGGCGTGCATGGGAGCACGGTTCACGGCGTTCACCTCGGGGTCTTGCCACTCCTTGAACGTCTGGGCGCTCATGGCCGATGCCATCAGCATGAGTCCGCCTAAAAGAAACTGTTTTCTCATGAAAAATATTTTTTAAGTATTAGGTTTTCTACGTATTTTTCTCTCTATCTGTAAAGATTCGTAGTATGATGCGGCAAAGATACACATTTATTTCAATAATCAGTCCTTCTGCACTCTTTTTATTCTATTTTTGACAAAATAAGTGCTGATTTGTGAAAAAGTGTCATTTTCACCTCTTCAGTGTGAAATGGAAGACGAGGCCTCCCAGGGGGGCACATTTGGCCGAGATGTTTCCTCCGTGTAGCACCACGGCATTCTTCACGATGGCGAGTCCGAGTCCCGTGCCTCCGAGTTTTCGGCTACGTCCCTTGTCGATGCGGTAGAAGCGCTCGAAGATGCGTGGCAGGTGTTCGGGTGCGATGCCTATGCCATTGTCGGCAAAGGTGAAGTGGTAGAAGGCTTCGTCCTTGGTGGCACGTATGGTGATGGTGGTACCCTTGCCTGCATAGGCAATGGCATTGTCCGTCAGATTGCGGAAGATGGAGTAGAGCAGCGAGGCGTCGCCCCTGACGATGATGTCCTCCGATAGTTGGTTGCCCATGCTCATGCCGTGTTCCTCCAGTTGCAGGGATACCTCTTGGATGATGCCGTTCACCAGGTGGGATATGCTGACGCTCTCCTGGCTGATGGCGCGCAACCCCACTTCGTCATCCATGCGGTTGAGGGCCGATATGTCGTTGAGCAGGCTGGTGAGGCGCAGGCTTTGTGCATGGCATCGTTGGAGGAATTGCTGGCGTTTCTCGGCATCGATGTCGGGGTTTTCGATGATGGTCTCCAGGTATCCTTGTATGCTACTGATGGGGGTCTTCAGTTCGTGCGAGATGTTTTGGGTCAGTTGGCGCTTCAGGCGTATCTGGTCCTCCTTGCTCTGCTTCAGGTGCAGGTAGAGGCGTACGATGTGTTGCGATATTTCGCCCAACTCTCCCTTTGGGAAAGCCGAGATTTCTTCTTCGAGGTCAAAGGGCTCGTTGCGGTCGGCCTTCTTGGCGAAGCGCCGTAGTTGGGTGATGGATTTCCGCTGGCGGATGATGTGGAGGTAGAAGACCAGTGCCATGATGAGGCTAGCCACCAGGATGACCCACACGCTACGCTCGTGGCTCCATGCGGCATAGATGGCCACCACGAAGATGATGGCAACGAAGAATCGGATACTGAGGAGAAGGGATTTCATTTCGTTATTTTATTATTTTTTTAGGGGGGGGTAGAGGGTTTTTAGAGGGTAGAGGGGAGGATTTTTTAGAAGTGTATTTCTGAGGAGTGTATTTCTGAGGAGTGTAGGAGTGTAGACAATAGTTTTAGAAGTTCAGAAGTTACGGAAGTTCAGGAGTTCAGACAATAGTTTTGACTATGATAAACAGGATGCCGACATGCAAGCAGCACATTCGTCTACACTTCTAAGCGAAGCGTCACTCCTGCACTCCTACACTCCTAAAGCTCCCCTTCTGTATTCCTAAAAACTCCCAACTCCCTCACCCCCTGAAACAATACCCATACCCTTGTCGGGTGATGATGCACTTGCCATATTCGCCTATCTTCTTGCGCAGGCGGGTGATGTTGACGTCCACCGTGCGGTCGAGCACCAGCACGTCGTTTTCCCATATCTGCTCTAGAATCTCTTCGCGCGAAAAGACGTGGTTGGGGTGGGCGAGGAGTAGTGTCAGTATTTTCAGCTCCTTCTTGGTGAGTGCTATGGGCTCTCCGTCGATGGTCGCCTGCTTCAGCTCGGCATTCAGCACCAGTGTCTCGTAGGTCAGCAGGTGGGACGTTGGCGCTTTGTGTGGCTCTTCCTTGGGAGGCTCGGTCGGTTGGCTGGTGGTCGGGTTCGTTCGGCGCAGTACGGCCTTCACCCGTGCCAGCACCTCGCGGATGGCAAAGGGCTTGGGGATGTAGTCGTCGGCCCCCAGGTTGAAGCCCGTCACGGTGTCGTTTTCCGTGTCGCGTGCCGTGATGAAGATGATGGGTACCGTGGCCGTGTCGGGTTGTTTCTTCAGCATACTGGCCATGCGGAAGCCCGAGATTTCGCCCATCATCACGTCCAGCAGAATCAGGTCGTACTTGCCGGGCTCCATGCTCAGGGCCTCTTCGGCCGAGTTGGCCGTATCCACGTCGTACCCCTCCATTTCGAGGTTGAACTTCAGGATTTCGCAGAGGTCCTCCTCATCGTCCACCACCAGGATTCGTTTCTCGTTCATATTGATATATATATAATAATGGTTCGCTTCGCTCAACTTTTTGGAGTTCTTTAGGAGGTAGGAGGGAGGTTCTTTAGGAGTGTAGGAGTGACGCTTCGCTTAGAAGTGTAGACGAATGTGCTGCTTGCATTATCATAGTCGAAACTATTGTCTGAACTCCTGTAACTTCTGAACTTCTAAAACTATTGTTTACACTCCTACACTCCTACCTTCTACACTTCTCAGAAGTATTCTCCTACCTCCTACACTTCTCAGAAGAACACGCATTTCTCTTTTCCGCTGGCAAAGATAGTGCATAATTTGATACGACGTGCAATCTTTTTCCCCTCTTTTTGGGGGTGAAAAGTAAAATGTAACATTTCTGTAACATCTTTGTAATACTTTCATCATATCTCTGCTATACTTTTGCAGCCGGAAAGAAATAAATCATTAACAACCACTGTATGGAAACAATCTATTTGGGAATTATCATTTTCCTGTTTGCGCTTGCCATCTTCGACCTGAGTGTGGGGGTGAGCAATGACGCTGTGAATTTCATGAACTCGGCCGTGGGAGCCAAAGCTGCTAAGGTAAAGACCATCATCATCATTGCCGCTATCGGTGTGTTCTGCGGAGCAGCTATGAGCAATGGTATGATGGACATTGCCCGTCACGGCATCTTCCGGCCCGAGCAGTTCTACTTCAACGACCTCATGTGCATCTTCCTAGCCGTGATGGTGACCGATGTGGTGTTGCTCGATGTGTTCAACACCCTGGGTATGCCCACCTCCACCACCGTGTCGATGGTGTTCGAACTATTGGGCGGTACCTTTGTGCTGGCCTTGCTGAAACTGGCTGCTGACGAGACAGGGATGCTCGGTTTCGATGACCTGCTGAACACCGAGAAGGCCCTCTCCGTCATCTTCGGTATCTTCCTCAGTGTGGCCATAGCCTTCTTCTTCGGTACACTGGTGCAGTGGATTTCGCGCATCATCTTCACCTTCAATTATAAGCCGCGTCTGAAGTGGACCATCGGCCTCTTCGGTGGACTGGCAGCTACGGCCATCATCTACTTCATGCTCATCAAGGGGCTGAAGGACTCTTCCTTCATGACCAAGGAGAACAAGCTGTGGGTGGCCGAGAACACGTGGATGATTGTCACCTGTTGCTTCATCGGCTTCACCATCCTGATGCAGATACTCCACTGGTGTCGGGTGAATGTCTTCAAGGTCATCGTGATGATGGGCACCTTTGCCTTGGCGATGGCCTTTGCCGGCAACGACTTGGTGAACTTCATCGGTGTGCCCTTGGCAGGACTGGATGCTTACAATGATTTCGTGGCCAATGGTGGCGGAAATCCGAATGGTTTCCTGATGGAGTCGCTCAACGGCCCGGCCAAGACCCCCATCATCTACCTCATCATTGCCGGTGCCATCATGGTATTCTCTTTGGCCACCAGCAAGAAGGCGCAGAACGTCATCAAGACCTCCGTCAACCTGAGCCGTCAGGACGAGGGCGAGGAGATGTTCGGCTCGTCAGCCGTAGCCCGCAGCATGGTGCGCTCGACCACCAATGCTGCCAATGCCATCATCCGCATCATCCCCCAGGGTGTGCGCTCGTGGATCAATAGCCGCTTCAAACAGGACGAGGCCATCATGGCCGACGGTGCCGCCTTCGACCTCGTGCGTGCATCGGTCAACCTTGTATTGGCAGGCCTGCTCATCGCCCTCGGTACTTCGTTGAAACTTCCCCTTTCCACCACCTACGTCACCTTCATGGTGGCCATGGGTACCTCGTTGGCCGACCGTGCGTGGAGTCGCGAGAGTGCCGTCTTCCGCATCACCGGTATGCTCAGCGTGATTGGTGGATGGTTCCTCACCGCCGGTGTGGCCTTCGTGATGAGTGCCCTGGTGGTTGCCATTATGTACTACGGCGGATTCGTAGCCATGGGTGCCATGATTGCCTTGGCCATCTTCCTGTTGGTGCGTAGCAACATTGCTTATCGCAAGAAACAGCAGGAGCTGGCCGATGACGACCTCTTCAAGCGCCTGCAGAACACCCGCGACAAGGAGGAGGCCTGGCAATTGCTCAGTCGCCATGTGAAGCAGAATCTCAGTGGCAGCATCGACTTTGCCGTGAAGAACTACACCGCCATCACCGATGGTCTGATAGAGGAGAACCTGCGCACCCTGCGCAAAGCCTTGGGCCGAGTGGAGGACGAGCGCAAGCAGCACAAGCGTCTGCGCCGACGCGAGCTGATAGGCATCCGCAAGATTGACCGCATACAGGCCATGGAGAAGAACACCTGGTTCCACCTGGGGAGCAACAGCAGTGCCCAGATGCTCTATTGCCTCAAGCGCATGGGCGAGCCATGCCTGGAGCACGTCGATAATCACTTCCAGCCCCTGCCTCCCGTCTGCATCAAGGAGTTCATGCCCCTGCGCGACACCCTGCTGGTGCTGATGACCCGTGCCGAGAATGCCATTGCCACCAGTGTGTACGACGACTCCGACCGTATCCGTCAGGAGTGCAGCGACCTGAAGCGCGAGTTCTCCCGTCTGCGCCGTGCCCTCTTCGAGCGTGTCCACAAGGGCGAAGCGGGAAGCATCGAAATCTCCCTCGTTTACCTCAACCTCTTGCAGGAGTCAGAGGAGCTGGCCAGCGCCCTGCGCCACGTCCTCCGCGCCAATGGCAAGTTCCAAGGGTTGACGAAGTAAAGAGGGGGCGGACCCTCCCCCTGCCCCTCCGCAGGGGAGGGGAGTGGAATGTTTCAGTTCCTCGATAGGAGGAGGTCGTCCTTGGTTAATGATTCTGTTTTGTTTTGTCGCTTTTCTGCCCCCCCTTTGCCCCTTTGTTCCCCTTCGATTGTTGTGCCGGCTTCAACAATTGCAGGGTCAGGAGTGCTTTGTTATTTACTATTTACGATTTATATAACTATTGAGTAATTTGGCTATTCAGTCCCCTCCCTTCTGGGGAGGGTTAGGGAGAGGCCTTGACTATCTACTCCTTCCCCTTGGGGAAGGCAGGGATGGGGTCCAGGGGTCTTCCATTGTTCACATTGCAAAGATACTACATCCGAAGGGCGGTTTGCAACTTTCCGCCCATGTCGTTTCAAAATTAACATTCTACAATATGTAATGCATTGATAATGTGAGAGTAAATAAATTTTCGTTGCGGACTTTTTTTAGCGATTTCAAAAGAGAGGTCAAGCGTTTTATTGGGGATAATCGAGAGTGCATTAGCCCTTTGTCTTGTCTGATTGTAAGGAAAATTCATTGTATTTTGTCCGGTGTAAGGATTAGGGTGCTGGGGAGGGCGTCGGTTAGATGCATCCCTTACCTTGTAGCGACGAGTGGGGGCATACATGAGTGAAATTTTGGGAATATCCAAGAAAAAT
>JAFXDL010000137.1 GCA_017516265.1 Bacteroidaceae bacterium | reverse complement strand
TAAACAGATCCATTCGTCACTGCGTTCCTCAGGATGACAGGGGAAGGAATATATTGTCTCAGCATGTCAAAGAGCGAAGGGAGATAAAAAAACTCCCGCAACCACTTCGTTTGTGATTACGGGAGCAAATGTATGGGGAAATGAAAGACGACTTAAATAGTTAAAATGATTCTAAAGGAATTTCTAAAGGTTCTAAAGGTATCTTTAAATAAATCTAAAGGTTATTTTAAAAGTACTATTGATTATTATCGAGGATGGATTTTAGTTCTTTGGCCAATACCAATGCTCGGCCATCATCCCACTTGCTGATGTGTTTCTTTAGATAATCGTTGTTGCATAGTGCCATGTGTATGGTTCCATTGGAATATTCCTTGACGATTTTGCTGAGTTCCAGTCTCGTGATGCGCTTCTCGAATGCACTCACATTGTCGGGCACACCATAGCAGTCGCGGCACACGCAGAACACCACCGCCCAGGCACTCTTTGCCCAGAAGAACGGTTGGCACGCCTCCACGGCCTTGGCCAGACGGGCATCGGTAAGTTCGGGAGTGAAGGTTTCCTCCTTCTCCAATGTGCCGTAGGCATCCAGTGGGAGCGGTTTCATGGCGATGCCCAGTTCGCGGCAGATGCGTTCGCGCAGCAAGAGAAGTGTGTATACCTCCCACAACACCGTGCGCGATACATCATCGCGGTAGCGCATGGCCGAGAAGAGGCAGGTCAGGTCGCCTATATGAGCATAGAGACCATCGGGCATACGGCGCAGCTGGGTGTCCACTGTATGCAGGTCGCTCCACAGATTGTTCTCTTTTCGTCCGCTCCGCCATTGGTCCCAGTAGTGCTCCATGTGTGCGGCTTGCTGAAGCTCTTTCCACCACTTCATGCGGTAAGTCATGCGATGCCCGCTACAGATGGCCGTGTACTGGCGTTCCAACCGCTTGGCTATAGCTTCCAGCGCACCGTTTTCCATGGCACGTATCTTGCTGATGTACTGTTTGCGCAGTTGCATGGCCTCTACGCTGAAATCGTGCAGACTCTTGTCTATCCATACCGACAGATAGTTCTTCAAGCTTTTGATATTCTCTTCGTCGGGATTGTCGAACAGACTTTTCATCTGGAATTCCAATACCCGGCAGTCCTTCCATGCATCGGGTATTGGCAGTTGGGGGATGGTGCACCTCCATTGCCTCCATGCCTCCGTAGCATCCACCTTGGGTAGTGGCTTTACGAGTGCTTCGGCGGGCAGTTCGGCCACTACAAACAGATTGCCCTTCCCTTTCACTTCCACCTCTACAATTCGCGCTTTTACCATGGGGTGTGAAGCATCGAACAGTCGGCTCGCCTCCATAGTCTCTTCGTGTGCCACATAGCCTATGGAGCTTCCATTGCAATAGGCCCGGACGGCCTTTTGGTCGTATATGTTCTCGGGTTCGGGCATTAGAATCACTTCCGGACGTGTTCTGTCCAGTTCAGCCAACCGTTCTACCGTTTGGTTTATCATCTCGTCGCTGTCGGGATTTGTCTTATCGTATTGGGGAAACAATGCGAAAATCACCCCTCTGATTGTAAGTCTAATTTCTGACATATTCTCAATAATTAATGTTTCAGACACAAAAGTAGGGGTAGGGTGTAATATTTCGTGTTACAGCTTACATTTTTCTGTATTTTTTATTCAACTTTGTGGGGCTCTTTGCGTGGTATTCTGAAATTGTTAATACAAAAACTCCCTGGCAACGCCAAGGAGTTTGTTCTATAAGGATGATTGCATTTAATTGCGGATTGCTGAATCTCAGATTAAGCGGATCTGAACTATTGACTGTCGGAACAAGGTTTGCGATTGACGGAATGGTCGTTCCAAACGAGTATTGAGCCTCAATCCTTCTGCCCTTCAGTCTGCTTGAGAGATGACCAGTCGCCATTATCGCCTGGGGTATGATCGTCATTGACGTTATTTGTATTGCCATAGAGCATTAGTCGCGACTTGTCAGAGAATCGCCATCCATATAGAACTTCAGCTTTGTAGCCCTGACCACGACCTCACCCAGTTCCACCTCATGACGCCTTGGTTTCATGCGCAGATATACTGGTTTAAGTTCACGAAATTGCTCGTTCTTATACAGCTTTGGTATGTCAACAGATACATACCTGTCGGCATAGCCATTGGCTTTTATCTCCATGAGATACTTGCCGGCATCTTTCAGCACGGCTTGAGCGTATGTGAAGCGCTGTCCCTGATAATTGGTTTTCGCTATCTTCGCGCTATCAACAAAAGAACTGTCTTTTGCCAATAGCAGACGAGCCGTCAAGGTTGAGTCTATATCATCGTGCGTGAGGTGATCCTTGACACGCATGTAGATGGTTAATTCTCGATTCTTGCTGTTCTTTTCCTTCTTCATAGGATTATTTATCTAAAGGCCTAAAGGTGAGACAGTTCGTGGTCTCACCTTTAGGCATTCTATTGATTACCGAGAAGTCATGATGGACAATCGGAATGATGTTGAGTATCTGTTATCAGCGGAAGGACGTGAAGCTATAATCAATAGCCACATTCAAGGGAAAGTCGCCTATTCAACTTCCCCTATTATTTCTTTTACCAAGACTCCCGTGCCGATGAATTTTTCTCCGTAGTCCATTTTGAACTTACGGAAATAGGCTTTGTGCCCGGCACT
>JAFXDL010000136.1 GCA_017516265.1 Bacteroidaceae bacterium | reverse complement strand
GCTCGATGAAGTCCTTGGTCTCCTGAATCATCTTCTGTTGCTCCTCGTACTGCTTCTGTTGCTGTTCGCGGCGCTCCTTGCGAAGCTCGAGGTAGTGGCTATAGGTAGCTTTGTAGTCGTAGATGCGCCCCATGGTGACCTCGATGGTGCGGGTGGTGATGGAGTCAACAAACTTACGGTCGTGACTGATGACGATGACAGCCTTGGCACTATTGATGAGGAACTCTTCGAGCCACTGGATACTCTCGATGTCGAGGTGGTTTGTCGGCTCGTCGAGCAGGAGTACGTCGGGGTTCTGCAGAAGCAACTTGGCCAACTCGATGCGCATGCGCCATCCACCACTGAAGGAGGAGGTGGGTTTGTCGAAGTCGGTGCGCTCGAAACCAAGGCCAAGCAGGGCTTTCTCCACATCTTCCTCAAAGTGGGTGAGGTCGATGGCATAGAACTTCTCGCTCATGCTGGATACCTTCTCGATAAGCTCCATGTAAGAGTTGCTCTCATAGTCGGTGCGCTCGGCCAGCTCCTTGTTCATGGCCTCAATCTCGGCCTCCATGGCATGGAGGTGGGCAAAAGCCTGGCTGGCTTCCTCGAACACGGTGCGTCCGTCCTCGGTCATCAGGTGCTGGGGCAGGTAGGCAATGACGCAATCCTTCGGTGCAGAGACTTTTCCACGAGTGGGTTGGCGCACACCGGCCAGAATTTTCAACAAAGTGCTCTTACCGGCACCGTTCTTTCCCATGAGGGCGATGCGGTCCTTTTCATTGATTTGAAACGAAATGTCGCTAAAGAGGGTAGTGCCTCCGAACTCTACGGTGAGGCCGTCAACTGAAATCATACTATATATAATAAAGTAGAGACCCACCCTAACCCTCCCTGTGAGGGAGGGGACTTTGGAGATGCTTCTGCTATCTAAGCCCCCTCCCTTGCAGGGAGGGTTGGGGTGGGTCTGTTGATTGTTTATGTTTTATCCAAAGAATCCGATGTTGCCCAACAGGATCAACATGCCATAGCCCAAAATCAGACCGATGATACCCATGATGAGTCCGGCCTTGGCCATGTATTTCTGCTCAATCATGCCTGTACCGTGAGCCAATGCATTCGGCGGGGTAGAGATGGGCAAGCACATAGCCACAGATGCGGCAATGGCGATACCAATCAGCAAGCAGGCTACACCACCCAGAGGAGCCAGCTCGGCGGTCATACTCTTACCAACTACGGCAAGGATGGGCACCAAGAGGGCTGCAGTAGCGGTGTTGGAGATGAAGTTTGAAAGGGTGTAGCAGATGATACCACCACCAATCAATACCAGCAATGCAGGCCATGTGTTGAACGGAATGGCGTTGATGAGGTTGTTGGCCAATCCTGTCTCGTTCAGGGCTACACCGAGGGCGAAACCACCGGAAACCATCCAGAGTACGGCCCAGTTGATTTCCTCCAAGTCGCGACGGGTCAATACTCCGATACCGGCAAACACGGCAATGGGGAGCAAAGCTACAACGTTAGAGTTTACACCTGTTACTTTATCGGTAATCCACAACAGGATGGTGACACAGAATGTAATGTAAACGATGATTGAACGCCAGTCTTTCTTGGCCTCACCTTCAATCTTCAACTCGATATTCTTCTGCTTGAAGGGGAACATCTTCAACAAGAGCACCCAACCGATGATGAGAATCAGGATGGTGAAGGGAAGCATGAACATCATCCATTCACCGAATCCGAGGTTCAAGTTGAGACCTTCGGGGTCGTTCAGATACTTCAGTGCAATGGCGTTAGGAGGAGTACCGATGGGAGTTCCCAAACCACCCACGTTGGCACCGATAGGAATAGCCATGGCTAACGCAATCTTACCCTTACCGTCGGCAGGGAGAGCCTTCAATACGGGAGCAAGGAAGGTGAGCATCATGGCGGCAGTAGCGGTGTTGCTGAGGAACATGGAGAAGATACCTGTCACCAACACGAAGCCGAGCAACACGAAGCGTGACTGAGTGCCGAAGGGCTTCAACATCACCTTTGCCAAGAATGAATCGAGACCAGTCTTGGTGGCGGCAATAGCCAAAACGAAACCACCCAAGAAGAGCATGATGATGGGGTCAGCAAAACAGTAAACGATAGACTTGTACTTGATGAGTGTGCCCAATTGCTCGGCATTGTAGCCTTCGCGGAAGAGCCAAAGGGCACTGTCTGAAGCGGTGAAGAGCAGCACCACCATCACGATAACCGAAGTTACCCAAGCGGGTATAGCTTCAAAAATCCACATCAGGGTGGCAAATGCGAACACGGCGATGACGCGTTGCTCAACATAAGTCAGGCCTGGGATACCGAATGTCTCGGTGGGGAGCAACCACAAAAGCAGGGATACACCTACTGCTACTAGAATTTTGATTGTCTTTGAGAGTGTCTGGTCATCTGCCAGGCGTCTCTCTTTTCGTTTCTTTTGGTATTCTTCTACCAAATGGAAACCTGGAAAAATTTTAAACATAACTGATTGGGTATTAATTATTTGTTAATGGTTAAATGAATGTTTTTCTTTTTTTCTTAGAATCCTAAGGTCTTTAAAGTCTTTAAGGTCCTCGGAGTCTTTAGGGTCCTTAAATTCTTCAAAGTCTTAGGAACTTAGGGAGGCTTACCCGCACAGGATTAGGATAATTACCTGCGCCGTCACGATGCGGAGGAACATTACCAATGGATAGACAGTGGTGTATCCTACGGCCGGTGCATCGTTTCCTGCCGTCTGGTTGGCATAGGCCAAGGCGGGCGGGTCGGTGGTCGAGCCGGCGATGAGTCCCATCAGGGTGAAGTAGTTGAGCTTGTATTTCAATCGTGCCACCAATCCCATGATGAGCAGGGGGAGGGTCGTAATCAGGAATCCGCAACCTACGTAGAGCAGACCGTCACCTTCGATGACCGTCTGTACAAAGTTGGCACCGGCCTTGATGCCTACGCTGGCGAGGAAGAGGGCGAGGCCTATCTCGCGCAGCATCAGATTGGCGCTCATGGTGGTGTAGGTGACGAGCTTCAGCTTGTATCCGAAGCGGGCAATCAGGATGGCTACGATGAGGGGGCCTCCGGCCAAACCGAGTTTTACAGGAGTAGGAATGCCAGGGAAGGCGATGGGCAGGCTACCGAAGAGGATACCCAAAAAGATACCTACAAAGATGGTGACGATGTTCGGATGGTCGAGTCGCTTGAGCGAGTTACCCATCTTGTTGGCCACGCGCTCTACGGCATCTTGTGGACCTACTACCATCAAGCGGTCACCCACTTGAAGTTTCAAGTGCGGGTTGGCAAAGAGATCCATACCCGAACGGTTGATGCGGGTGACGTTCACACCGTAGATACTGCTGAAATGCAATTCACCCAGACTTTTGCCATTCACCTTGGACTGTGTCACTAAGATGCGGCGCGAAATGAGGGGCGAGCTGATGTCCTGCTGTTCCCAATCCACTTCTATTCTTTTCCCAATGAAAGCGATGATGGCCTCGGCATCGTCTTCGGCACAGACGATGAAGAGCTGGTCGCCCATGTGGAAAATGGTGTCGCGTGTGGGGATGCTGACATGGCCGTTCTGTAGGATGCGGGAGCAGACGAAGTCACGGTTCAGAAACTCGCGAACAGCCATCAGTGTTTTGCCATTCAGAGCCTCGTTGTGTACCTCCACATGCATCAGGTGGGGTTTGATGTGCGGATTGCCTTCTTCTTGTTTCAGTTCATCTTCTTCCTTCTGGAAGTTCACGCGGCAGAGGTAGCGCAACAGGATGGTGGCTCCGATAATGCCCACCACACCGAGGGGATAGGCGCAGGCATAGCCGTTGGCGATGTCGGGGCCGGAGTATCCCATTTGGCTCAGAGCCTCGTTGGCAGCACCCAAGCCGGGAGTGTTTGTGATGGCTCCGCAGAGCACACCCACCAGCATCGGCAGGTCTTCCTTTTCGAAAAACAATGCCCACAGAATGAGCATTACTGCAATGTTCAATACTACTACCCCCGTGGCGATGAGGTTCATTGTTACCCCTCCCTTCTTGAATGAGGAAAAGAACGAGGGACCCACTTGGAGGCCGATGCAGAAGACGAACAGAATGAGACCGAAATCCTGTACAAAGTTCAGAATCTCGCGGTTGCCCGTCAATCCGAAATGTCCCATCAGGATGCCGACGAACAAGATGAACGTCACTCCCAAGGAGACTCCGAACATCTTCAGTTTTCCCAATAGTACGCCACCTGCGATGACGAATGAATAGAGCAACACGATGTGTGCAATCGAATTGGGATCGAATAGAAGGTTTTCTAACCAGTTCATATATCTTTTAAGTTATTAAAAACACAAGGACACAGAGACGCGGAGCATTCTTTCCATCACATTGTGGCAAGCAGGGGATGGGCATCCTCTGTGTCTCAGTGTCTCTGTGTGCCTCTAAAAAAGGGTCTGTGAAATACGCTGCAAAATTAGGCAAAATGCAAACGTCGGCAAATCTTTCTCTGTTTTATTTTTATTAAGATTTTATGCAAAAGAACCTTTTGTGTGGGCTAATATATAAATAGGAGTCGATTGCTAAGTCGGGGTTGCAAAATGTACAAGCCGATTATCAGAATTGTTAATGAACCTTACCCTAGGGCTGTGCCTGGTTTAGTCGCCGCTTGTGCCTGCCTTATCCTTGGGATGAATAAAGCTTAGGCGTGAATCTTTGGTGAGTAGGTGAAAAAAAGAGGTGAATTCTCTTTATTCTTCATTTATTTCTTTACCTTTGCACGGTAATATGTAAAATTAGCAAACAGAAATATATTATTTCATTAACAAATCAAACAAAGCTATGGCAAACAGTAAAGAGAAACTTTTCGCTGACTTTGCACCTGTGTCAACTCAAGAGTGGTTGGACAAAATCAATGTTGATTTGAAGGGTGCAGACTTTGAAAAGAAGCTGGTTTGGAAAACCAACGAGGGATTTAAAGTGAAGCCCTTCTACCGCAAGGAGGATTTGGAAAACCTGAAGACCACCGAGGCATTGCCTGGTGAGTTCCCCTACTTGCGTGGTACAAAGAAGAGCGACAACACGTGGCTGGTGCGCCAGGAAATCAAGGTGGATTGTCCCAAGGAGGCCAATGCCAAGGCACTGGACATCTTGAACAAGGGAGTGGATTCACTGGGATTCAGTCTCCGCAAGAAGGACCTGAGTGCCGAGTTCATCGCTACGCTCCTTGACGGCATCTGTGCTGAATGTGTTGAACTTAACTTCTCTACCTGCCAAGGAGCCACCGTCATGCTGGCCAACCTGCTGGTAGCCTATTTCACTCAGAAAGGATACAACCTCAACGCCTTGCGCGGCTCTGTCAACTATGACCCCCTGGGCAAGATGATGGTGCGTGGCAAGGACTTGACAAACTACATCGCTACCGCCAAGGAATTGGTAGGGGTAATGAAGGCTCTCCCGAAATATCGTTGCATCACGGTGAATGCCATCGAACTGAACAATGCCGGTTCGTACATCAGTCAGGAGTTGGGCTACGCCCTCGCTTGGGGTAACGAATACTTGAACGCACTGGTGGAAGCTGGTGTGGATGCTACCGAAGCTGCCAAGAAAATCAAGTTCAACTTCGGTATCAGTTCGAACTACTTCCTCGAGATTGCCAAATTCCGTGCCGCCCGTATGCTTTGGGCAAACATTGTGAAGCAGTATGAGCCCAAGTGCGATTGTGCTTGCAAGATGAAAGCTCATGCCGAGACCTCAACGTTTAACCTCACCTTGTTCGATGCACACGTAAATATGCTCCGTACTCAGACAGAGGCCATGAGTGCCGCCCTTGCCGGTGTGGATTCTATCACCGTGTCTCCCTTCGACAAGGCATATCAGGTGGCCGATGACTTCTCAGAGCGCATTGCCCGCAACCAGCAACTCCTCCTGAAGGAAGAGTGCCACTTCGACAAGGTGGTTGACCCTGCTGCCGGTTCTTATTATATAGAAAACCTCACTACCAGCATTGCCCAACAGGCTTGGAACCTCTTCCTTGAGGTGGAAGAAGCAGGTGGTATGATGGAAGCCATCAAGGCCGGCAAGGTGCAGGAAGCTGTGAACGCCAGCAACAAGGCTCGTCACGAAGCAGTGTCAAAGCGTCGTGAAATCCTCCTCGGCACTAACCAGTATCCTAACTTTACCGAACTCTCTGAAGGCAAAGCCCCAATGGGATGCCAGTGCTGTTGTGGTGGCGACCACAAACATGAATGTGAAAAGCCGTTCGCTACATTGGACAAGAGCCGTGCCGCCAGCGAGTTCGAGGCTCTTCGTCTGGAGACAGAGAACTCAGGCAAACGTCCGAAGGCATTCATGCTGACCATCGGTAACTTGGCCATGCGTCAGGCCCGTGCCCAGTTCTCATGCAACTTCTTGGCTTGTGCCGGATACGAGGTAATCGACAACCTAGGCTTCCCCACCGTAGAAGAGGGTGTTGAG
>JAFXDL010000135.1 GCA_017516265.1 Bacteroidaceae bacterium | reverse complement strand
GGTATCACTCATGATAGACTCCTGCTTGGAGGCCAAAGAACGTACCTCATTCTCGCGGTATGCGTTCACACTTCCTACATAATAGTTAGGTACACCATTCACGGGGATGTAGTACTTCTCACTGTTGTTCACCAGGTTGTAGCTGAAGTGCTCGCTCAGTGACAGATGGTCATTGAACTGGTATTTCGGTCTCACAGCCAAGTTCAGCAACGAAGTTTCAAAACGGTTCTTGTTGTCACCGTCTGCATACTCATTCAGTGCCAATGGGTTACCCAATTGGTAGTTATAGTTGGAATAGTTAGCCAAAGCCTCATCCAGATAACTTTCGTCCGTAATGTCATAGTGAGTCTTCGAGAACTCTCCACGTCCGTATGACATGGGGTTCAGGAAGGGGCTCTTCACATAAGCCAAGTACGAGGGAGCCGTAGAAGTACCTTCGTCATAACCTTCAGGAGCACCGTCGTCGCGAATGCTACGTCCCTGGTCAGAGAAAGAGGCGTCAAAGCGCAACGAGAAGTGGCTGCTGAAGTTGATGTCAGTATTGAATCGCACATTCAGACGGCTGAAGTCATTGCGTTCCAATGTGCTTTCACCCAAAACATAACCTACCGACAGGTTATACATGGCCACATCGTCACCTCCGCTTACGTTCACCCCATAGTTCTGTGTAAAGGCTGTGCGATAGACATCTTCCTTCCAGTCAGTCTCGTTGTGATACTGCTTGTAGTAATAGTAATTGGGATCTTCGTTCAAGAACTTGAAATCCTTGATTTCCGTACCTGTAGAGGCCAACAGTTCCGAAGCATATCCGCGATACTGTGCAGCATTCATCATCGAATAGTGCTTGGGCAGTGTGGTTACACCCACCGAAGCTGTAGCCGTGATTCGGGTAGCCATTGAAGTACTGCGGCGTGTCTGTATCAGGATGACACCGTTGGCACCTTTCGCTCCATAGAGGGCTGTACCGTTGCGCATCACCTCCACCTTCTCAATGTCAGCAGGATTGATGTGTCCCAAGATGTCGTTGTAGAAACCGTCGTGCAACATCTCACGGCCATACTGTTGGTCAAAGACCACTCCGTCAATCACAATCAGCGGCTGTGCATTCACGTTCAGTGAGTTCAATCCTTGGATGAACATCACACTACCTACACCCGGTGTACCGTTATAGCTCGTGCTATAAGCGTATGCACCCAACTGGTTCTGGATTTCTTCCTTGATGTTGAAAGCACTGGAATAGGAAAAGTCCGTAGCCACTTTGTCCGCACGCACATCCACACTCTCCGTATAGTCAGCATCAAAGTCAAGTGGATAGAGGCGCACATCATTCTGCACCACGTCTCCCTTCAATCCCATGGTTGCCAAGTTAAAGTCCGGGGCTTTCACTGTGACCGAAGAGGCAAACACCGGCACTTTCAGTTCGTAGGTACCGTCATCTCCCGTCAAGGCACTGTATCCGTCCATTTCGGATACACTCACCATGGCACCCGATACGGGAGTACCTGTTGCAGCCTCCAACACACGTCCGGTCACAACACGTGTCTCATATTGCTTCTTGGAGGAAGCCAAACGACTTGCGGTCTTCACAACCTCCTCCGCTGTAACATCCTGAGCGGACACATTCAGCGAACATGCCATCAGCGATGTGATTCCCAATATTATATATCGATTCTTCATTTCGTTTACTATTAATTTCATTTATATTTAGTTACCGTTTACCAGTAGCTAGTAACTAGTAGCTAGTAACTAGTCATCACTCCTCCTCATGCGGTTTCAAAATGATACAGTCAATAATCAGGTGCTTGGTTGCAAAACCTTCATCCACAAAGGACATGAAGTCATTACGTATCTTCAGAGACACCTTGCCTGTTGATCCCAAACCATAGCTACAAGTGGGGAACTTGAAGTTCTCGGCCACCATGATGGTATCCATCTTGCCCGGATTCTCGGTATAGAAGAAATCTCCCTTATCCCACGGTTCACCCAAGTCAAGAACATCATTCTGGTCAATGGCATTGTTGTTATTCATTGTACCATCCTGATTCGGATAGCTGAAGAATACACTGATTACATTCGGTAAAGCCACTGTGTCGCCAACACCATCCATGCTCCACCATGTTGTATCCTGAACATATACAGGGGGAATCAATACCAACTGGATGTCATATCCCATATTGGCCAAGACATTGGGCAATTCAATCTCTACATACGGAGTAGAACCACCTGTCTTCTGTACCAGATACAAGCCGGTATTATTAGAAATCTGCTCATAAAGAGGATAATCGGATGACGGACGGAAAGAAGTCGGCACCATAGCACCATTCTTGTCATAAGTACCCATATTCTGTTCGGCCTCAGCCAAGATTGTCTGGCAGAAAGTCTGTGTCTTGTCAATGTTCCACTGGGGAGCTTTCAACAGCTTACCGTTACTGCAGTCAATCTCTTCAGTTCCATCAAATGCACCACCGGCACTGTACGGATTGCGGTACAGATAGTAATCCACATCCGACGAACCATAGTAATACTTACGCATATAATAAGGAATGGCATTCGTAGAGATTGCCGAATCCTGCCAACTAGGGTTTACACTCTGGCTGAATACCGTACCGCGCAACATGGCCAGGCGGGCATTGGTATAAACCAACGAGTCACGCTTCTCTACATTGTCGGGATAGTTGAAGTAAGACTCATACTCTGGTACCAGACGTGCCCACTCACTGTTCGTAGGAACCACCATGCGGTAGATACTGTCCTCATCATTAATCAATCCCAAATACTGTTCCAGCATGTCATTCTCCAGAACTTCCACACTGTCCAAGTACCAGGTCTCGCCATTCTCAATACCACCTTCCACACTCATCTCGGGAATGAAACGGTAATCGTTGTAGCGGTAAAGGAACTTGGCTACGCTATCCAATTCGGGGTCAGCAGCCAAATATTCGAAGATATTGTGGAAAAACTTGGCAGCACCGTCCAGTTTGAACAGGATACCGTTGCTATAGCGTTGGTTGTAACTAGTGAATGCCTGCCCACTGAATTCTGAAGCAGAGAAAGGCAGACGCTTTCCGTTCAGCATATCCAATGTATCGTTGCTGACACTTGATACCGAGTGGTTGTACAGCGTGATGTGGTTTTTTATGAACTCTTTCAAGGTCTTGTTCTCCTCATCCTTCACACCAGCCGCTTTGTCCTTCTTGTAAGCGTCAATCCAATCAAGCGCTTCCTGCTCACTCAGTCCGTTGTTGGTCGGAGCAAACACGGTAAACACCTGTGCACCGTTCAATGAGTTGACATAGCCACATGAATCCAATACCATAGCAAAGTTGCTCAAGTTCTCATCACCGGCAATGGCCTCCCACAGGGTTCCACCATTCCCGATTTGCTGCACATCGTAGTGCTCGTCCCAGTCATCCGAGCAAGCACCAAAGGCGAGGGTGGCTGCTACAGCCAGCCCAAGCACTTTTGTATATTTCATGTTATATTTCATCGTCTTCGAAATTTATAATGTAAGAACTTACTAATGAAGTTTTTCCATTCTTCACTCTTCATTCTTCACTCTTCACTTATATTACAAGTCATCCTCCATTTGTCCTGCTCCATTTGAGCCCCAAACACTCTTCGGAACCAGTTCCATGTAGTCTATCATGAACTCGTTGTTGTTACCCAATTTACTCTTTGACGCACTGCGGATACGCAGGAAGTGGTCTTCATCAGCCGTAATGGTTCCCTGATAGAGTACCACGCGGTGTGTCTGAGGCAGAATCACCCATTCACCGGGAGGCCATGAACCGCTGGAGTGGTAACCTCCACGAGGACCGCGATAATACCCCAGTGCACGCAATGCTTTCTGATCTTCAGCCTTTTCCTCCTCGGTCAGGGCTTCATAGTCTTCCAAGTTGTCAATAAAGTTGCTACCCATGATGGCATCATGATTCAAATACTTACGCATATCCAAAGGAATACCCTGAGCTACCCCATCGAAATAAATCTGTGCCATACCACGAGTATCCAATGCGCAGAATCCCAAACGTACCTGCCATTCACCGGTGTAAGGCACAGGCGGCAAGCGGAACTCAAAGTCATAGTCACCAAAGAGATTGAACTCATCACCAGCCCACGACCAGAAGTTGATGTGCGGACGACGATAGACAAACTGGAAGCTACCACGCATAGTCACATTGGCCAGATACCCGTCGGGGAAGTAGTAGTTCTTTCCGTTCTTGAAGGTCTCATCGGCTACATCATTGTTGTCATCCACTTCAGGCGAACCGTTCTGACGAATACCGTTAGTCATGATTTCGGGGAACACCGTAGAGAAATCCATACGGATACGCATGTTCTGCACCTTGTCCTGCACCTCAGAAGTGAAGTTTACAATGTCATCCACATAGAAGTACATACCATTCAAAGCTACGTTTTCATATTCATTCTCCACTGTAGGATTCACCTCTGCACCGCGAATATCATACACGGCATCGTCACGACGGTTCACATAGTGACGAGCATCCGTGCTGCGGTAACTGTTTCGGAACTCCTCACCCTGAGCTGTCAGTCGTTCAAACTTCAGCATGGTGTGGGGCAACAATGTTTCATACCAATCGGTCGGGTTCACTCTGTCTTGATAGATACCCATCGAATAAGAGTCGAACTGTGAATATTGGAAGGGACGTCCTGTCAACAGGTTCTCACCCTTGGCATCACGAGTCACAATGTGGTAAGCCATGAAACGGTAGAGCGGATTCTTGGGATCTGTCAGATTCTCAAACTTCCAATACTCCTCATTCTCCTCACCAGCCTTCTTTACAATGGTATTGGCTGCATAGTCATAGAGTTGTTTCAGACGATTCTGCTTGTCAGCCGGATCAACAGGCCATGGAGTGCTTTGTGTCTTTTCCTTGAAGACATCATCGGTCTCGGCAACAATGGTAAATCCGATACGACGTTCATCAGGCGTCACTGCCACCTCTGTCCAAGTATGTGAACGGTAGCGATACAGATTCTCAT
The DNA here is from genome assembly GCA_017516265.1 of Bacteroidaceae bacterium. GTDB lineage: Bacteria > Bacteroidota > Bacteroidia > Bacteroidales > Bacteroidaceae > Phocaeicola_A. The sequence goes on along the minus strand of JAFXDL010000135.1, from coordinate 13,429 downwards.
TGCGTACATACGATTCATCCACAACTTGGCGAACCACTTCGGCCAAGCCCGTCTCCTTCAAAGCCTCGTTGAACAGACTCAAACGGGGATTAGCCGCCATCACATCGGGCAATACGGCACTATAGCTTTCCAATACGGCACTGATGGGATGCACAATTCCGTTCTCCACCGAGTCGTTCTGGGTAGCATAGTAAATCTGAGCCACCTTATTAAGCACGGTTACCGTATTGTCAAACGAATCCTTTTCATGTGAAATCTGCAGATACTGACGGTTCATGTTAGCCGTATTCAAGGCACCATCCATCATTTCCAGAGTAGTAAACATGTTACCCACCAAGTGAGTACGGGCAATGGTGTCACACATTCCGTCCGACAACTCTTCCACCGAACTGAGACCATTCTGTTGCAGATAACTGGCAAAAGCAGTATTCGAGGGCAGGAAGCAGGTATAATGTCCGTAGGTCGAGAGCAAGTCCATCAAATCGGCTCGCTCTACGATGCGGGCAAAATCACTGTATTCTGAGCGCGTAGTGATGTAGTCGCTCATCATTTCACCGGTAAAGGTATAGTAGTGCTCGCCCTCCACGCTGTCTTCACAAGCCATGAATCCGCCCAAGCAAGCAACACCGATGAATATATTTCTAAGTAATTTCATATCTTTGATTTATGATTGATTGTTTATTCTTTAAATTATAGATACTATAGTGCCTATAGTGACTATAGTATCTATAGTATCTATAGGAACTATAGCCACTATCTTCCATTACGTCTTCTCATAGTTGCCCTCCTCGTCGCCGCTACCGTAGGCCGGATTCTGCTTCAAGTTGGGGTTCACCTTCAGTTCATCGCGGTTGATAGGCCAGTAGATGGCATCCATCTTCTCCAGTTTGCTGCGGATAAGCGAAGCGGTGCTGGAGAACTTCTGGGTAGCTGTCGAAGCCAATTTGTTGGTATTGCCATCGCGCTGCGAACGGCGCACCAGGTCAAACCAGCGCTTACCCTCAAACATCAGTTCGCGCTGACGCTCGGTCAATACCAAATCTTCCATCAGCGAACGGCTGTTGATGTAGCTGTTCATTTTCAGCGTATCCTTCAACGGACGCTGTAGAATAGAGCGCTTGTTAATGGCATTCACCAACACAAATGCCTCAGTAAAGAGTTCCTTGTTAGCAGCATTCACCTCAGCATTGCTACCGTCAGTCACAGCAGCCATCTGTACCAAGGCTTCAGCCTTCATCAACATAATGTCGGTCAAGCGATAGATAATCCAGTTGCTCTTATTCTTCCCTTCGGGATAAAGGCTCATCAAAGTAAAACCTTCAGAAGTTCCCGAATTATTTACGACCGAAGCACCATAACGATAAGCATACTTTCCTATTTGTGAACCAGAAACAGCTTCGTCATAACGACAATCGTACTCATTCGTAAATATCTTATAAGAACTAGCTGACACATCATTGGTTATCACATTGGAAGGACGAACAAACCCCATTCCCACCTTAGCATTACCATAGAAGAGACTGACGGCGCCATTAGAGGGCATGTTGTCATTGTCTTTCACAAAGGCCAATTCAAAGATGGTCTCTTTGCTGTCGCCCTCACCAAAGATAGCATCATAAGCATTGGGCATCGGAAGGGTACTCATTCCTGAGTAGTTGCTGATAAGCGGATAACCATTGTAGAAATCTTCTGTCATCACTCCCATACCCGTACTCTCCTGCTTGCGCTCCTCTTCTTGCTCTTTCTTGGCTTCAATCACCAGATCTGCATAGTGTACGCAAGTAGCATAATCCTGCTTCCAAAGGTACATCTCACACAGCATAGCGTTAATAGCCTCCTGCGTGATACGTCCTGTCTGGTAGTTGGCCTTGTTCTTGGGATAGGTCTTCACGGCATCGCCTTTTATTTCCTCCAAGTCGGCAATCAGGTTGTCCAACACCTCGTTGAAAGGCATGGCAGGCAATGTCATTACCTGTGTATCCTCCACATAGACATCATTATTATAAGGAACATCGCGGAATGCACGAATCAGATAGAAATAGCACAACGAACGGATAGCTGTCACCTCGGCAATGGTAGCCTTCAGCTCACTCTGTGAGTAGCTGGGGTCATTGGCAGCCACCTGCGGTGCACGGGCTATCACCAGGTTGCAACGGTTGATGACATTGTAGAAGTCACCCCAGAAAGTATAAGGGTTAGTAGCCTTCAAGTTCTCCTTCAGAATCTCTTCCAGGTTACGGTCATCATTACTGATATTGCTGCTACCTGCCGAAACATTTTCACTGCGGAACTCACCCCAAATCATCATACGTTTCAGGATGGCATCGCCCTGCATGGCCTGATAGCATCCGGCCACGATGTTGTCAACGTCGGCCTTCTCATTCCAGAAGTTCTCTTCCAGAATCTCGGTCTGTGGCTGCACTTCCAGATAGTCACCGCAAGCAGTGAGCCCTCCTACAAGGCCGGCAACACAGACTATATGATATAATATCTTTTTCATTTGATCTTGATTTTATTGATTTCTTTTTTAGGGTCCCTAGGGACTTTAAGGACTTTAGGGTTTTTAAAGTCTTTAGAGTCTTTAAATCCTCTTTTTTAAAAGTCCACCTTCAGACCCAATGTGAACGAGCGCGAACGCGGAGTCTGTGAATTGTCTATAGCGGGGTCATAGCCACGGCTTGAGATATCGGGGTCCACACCAGAGTACTTGGTCAGCACGAAGGGGTTGTTGGCACTCACGTAGAAGTTCATACCTTCCAGACCGGCCCACTTGAGCTGTTTCTTGTCAAAGCGGTAACTCAACTGTACGTAGCTCATACGCAGGTAGCTACCATCCTCCACGAAGCGGTCGCTCACGAGGGTGTTGTAGTTTGAGTTGGCACCATACATGGCACGAGGGATAGAAGTGATGTCACCCTCCTTGCGCCAACGGTAGTTCACAGCCTGGCTCTGGTTGTTGTTACCTATCATTGACTCAGCATTCAAGCGGGCCATATTCAGGATGTCGCAACCCACACGATAAACGAACTGGGTGTTCAAACGCCAACGCCCGTAGTTGAAGGTGAAACCGAAACCACCGGTAAGGGTAGGCAATGAGTTTCCCAAATAGACAATATCGAGGGCGTTGATCTGACCGTCGTGGTTGATATCCTCATAAATGGCATCACCACCGGCAAAGTTGTAGTTGGTACCCGAAGCATCATTGGAGTAGTTGTACATCATACGCTTGGGATGACCGTCGGTGTTGGTGATGTAATTGCCGTCGGCAGTCAAAGCGATAGGAGCTGTCTTGCCGGCAGCCAAGAAGGCGGTACGCTCTTCATGAGTCATGTTCTTGAAGGTGTCGTAGTTGTACTGATAGACACCCTTGTAGCGGAAACCATAGATAGAACCGAACGAGTTGTTCAGCTGCACGCGGCGCAACCAAGCACCATTGGCATAGTTGTAACTGGTGTTCATGTTGTTGAGGATGAACTCGTCCATCTTCAGGATACGGTTGTAGTTGTTACCGAAGTTAACATTGAGGTCCATGGTAAAATCACCGGCCTTCACCAGTCTGTTGGTTGTCACGTGGAACTCCCAACCCACGTTGCGCAAAGTTCCGTTGTTGCGGTAAGGCAAAGTGGCATAACCTGTCTGTGAAGGAATACGGTAGTTACCCATCAACATGTCAGTCGTAGTCGTGTGGTATCCCTCGACAGTCAGTTTCAGACGATCGTCCCAGAAACCGAAGTCCATACCTACGTTGTAACTGGAGCGGAGCTCCCACTTGAGGTTGGAGAGGCGGATATTGATGGGATACATAGAGGGCATGTCCAAATACTGGGAACCAGCACCATACTTACTGGTATAAAGGAAGTTCTGTCCGGGCTGGCTACCTACACGTCCCCAACCGGCACGCAGTGACAACATGGAGAGCCAATCCTTGGTTTTCTCCATAAACGACTCATCTACGATGTTCCAACGAAGAGAGACAGAGGGGAAGTAACCCCAGCGGTTGTCGGGACCGAACTTGGTGGTACCATCGGCACGCAATGTAGCGTCGATGATATACTTTTCCTTATAGGCATAGTGGGCTGACAGGGTGTAGTACATAGAGCGCCATTCACCGTTGGTAGAGGTCATTTCGGTAATCAGACCACCGGCATCAGGACTGGTGACACCACCTGAAGGAAGACCCTTACCGGCTGTGGCCTGTCCGTTGGAGTAACCGTTGGTCAGCTCGAAACGTCCCAACATCATCATCGAGTGATCCTTGTTGCGGAACGAAGGAATCAACGTCAACGTCTGCTTGGTGTTGAATGTCACACTCTTGGAGCTACCAGTGTAAGAGGTGTTCACCCCATCCACCCACGATACAGTACGCAATTCTGAAGGATAGAACTTGTCATCATACTGGTTCCAGATACCCATGTTCACCTTTCCGTCCCAGTTGAGTTGCCAGCTGTCTTCGTCGAGTCCCAGCAGACGGTACTTGATAATCAACTCGGGCTTCATGTCGTATGTGCTGCGGTGGTTCTTTGCCAAGTGAGCACTGGCTACGGGATTCACCAGATTCTTCTGGTTCTTGTCGAACACACTGGAAGCATTCTGTAACATATTATAATAGATGTCGGTATTCTCACCAGTCACGGGATCCTGCTCATAGATGCTCATGTTCGGCATCTTCTGCATGGCAATGTTCAACAGACCGTCGGAGTTCATCTGGTTCTTGGTATAGGTGAACGCAAAGTTGGTTGATACGCGGATACGTTCGCTGACGTTGTAGTCCAAAGCCACACGGGTAGAGAAACGGTCAAGCTGCTGCTTAATCATGGTACCGGTCTCGTGGTCGTATCCGGCACCAATGTAAAAGAGGGCCTTTTCACCACCACCCTGTACCGATACGTAGTGCTTCTGGCGGAGACCGTTCTGAGTCACGGCATCGCGCCAGTCGGTGTTGTTGTTGTACTGCTCGTACTCCGAGAAGGTCTGGTCGTAGTCCAACTCACGGATTGACTGTGAACGCTGTTGAGGGTTGAAGTAGGCCTCCTTCAACATCATGGTGTAGTCGTCACCGCTGAGCAGTGCATAACCGTCGGGCTGATGGGTAGAGGTCAGAGTCAATGAGTAACTCAACTTCGGAGCACCGCGGGTACCACGCTTGGTAGTAAACTCAATGACACCGTTACCACCCTGAGAACCATAGATGGCCGTAGCCGAAGCATCCTTCAGCACAGTGATGCTGGCAATGTCTTCGGGGTTGATGTTCAACAACTCCGAGAAGGTCTCCTCGTTGGCCGAAGCGATATCGAACGAGGTGAGATCGACCTCGCGGATGTTACCATCGACTACAATCAAGGGGTTGGCATCGGTCAGGGTAGAGAGTGACGAGGCACCACGAAGACGCATGGTTGAACCTGAACCCAAGTCACCGGAGTTGGCCAAAATGTCGAGACCGGCAATACGTCCCTGCAACATTTCATCCACGGTGGTACTACCCAATCCTTCGAACTCACTCATGTCCAATGACTGGGTGGCAAAGGAGATTTCACGCTCGGGGATGGCCAGGTTGTTACCGCCCATACGCTTCTGGGACTTCACCACCACCTCCTGAAGCACCATCTCAGACTCCATCTTGATGTTGAAGGTAGTCTTGTTGATGGGGAGTACGACAGTCTTCAAACCGACGTACTGGAACTGGATCTTATTTTTCTTGGCATCGCGGACTCTCATGGTAAAGTTACCGTTCATATCGGTAATGGCACTTTCGATGATACGTCCGTTAGCATCTATTTCGCACACGGCAGCGGCCATCAAAGGACCCATGTCGTCGCTCACCGTACCGTGTACTGAAGTTATCTGTGCCGAAGCCGTCAGGGCGACGGACAGCATCAGTGCCACCAAAGCAACGAGGCGGCACGTACCTTTATATATCTGTCTCATTGTTCTCCTCCTTCCTCTTCTTCTTCTTTTTCTTTATTAGCCTTGAACTCTTCCCATGCGAGGGCACACTCATCCAACCAAGAGCCAAGCTCAGCATCGCTCTTATAGCGGAGCACGCCGTCAATCAGGTGCACGGTAGCATCAGAGTCCATCAAGATTCTACGGGTGGGGTTAGCAGCAGAACCTGCACCACCGCTGAACCAGTAGTCGCGGCAAATATTGTTGTAGAGATTGACCACATCAGTCTTCACATGGCAAGTATTGCCAACCACATCAGTCACGCTCATGGCTGTAGGCTGCACGTTGGTCGTAACGGTATAGAAACGACGGTTCTCTTCGTTGAGCATCATGGTCTCGTAGTCCATCACACCAGTAGGACCACCAATAATCAGAGAATTGTCATGCACATGGTAGCGGATGAAGCTGTTGATACGTGTCTTGATGACATCGCAATAGACAGAAGCTTCGTCCTTCTCATCCTGGGTATAGCCACTACGGCTGTCGCGGATATCCTTGTACTTCTTGAAGTCGGTCCAAGTAGGCAGAATACCACCGCTAATCAAGGCCTTTACAGAATCGTTATCGGGAACATAGACGGTGTAGTTGAAGTTGTCAAACAGGGTAAAGTTGAAGTTGGTACCCGAGTTGGCACACACACCGGTGATTTCGCCCTTGGTATTCTCCATGGTTCCGCTGAAAAGGGCAGAGTTCTTGTCTGAACCATCACTACCGTTAGCCAGGTCGAAGAACTGCTTGTACTTGGCCTGCTCCTTCAGGGTCATGTAGAGCGACTTGGTAGAGGTCAACGGCATCTGGCCTTCCAGTTGGTAAGCCTCACCGTTGTCCTGATGATAAATCTTGATAACCTTCAGAGCCTTGCCACCGTGCTGCATCTGCCAAGCACCCTGGATGGTCATCATACCCTCCACACCGGGATTCTGCACACGGATGTAACTTCCGCTCTTGGTCTTGTAATATTCTTGACCATCCTTGAACTCGCCTACGATAATCATGTTCTCAAGCATATCGCGCATGCGGTTCTTCATGACAGCCTCGGTCACATCCAGTCCCGAACCAACACCACTCTCCTGTATATTACCATTGGCATCCACTTTACAAGTGACACGCTTGGCCTGAACGGTCTGCTTCAGTGAGTCGTACTCAAACTTGAGCAACGACTGTGAACTGGTGGTACCATAATATACGGGGTCGAGATACTGTGTCATGGCCTTGTTGTCGGGCAACAAGAGGCTATAGTGCGACAACTTGGAGTTGAGGAACGGCTTGAAGTAAAGCGTAGGCTCTGTATCAGTGGAAGTAGGCTCGTAGTCGATACCCCAATAGATGGTCTTGAACATGCGCTCGCGCACCATAGCGGGGAACACCACGCTGGAGTAAGAATAGGGCGAGAACACCTTATCCACCACAAATACCACACCGTTACAACCCATGTAAGAAGCTTTGACATCTCCGGGCTGGATGCCCAGTGACTCCTGAGTACTGGGGTCGAGAATATCATCGAACTTCGAAGGCACTTTGCCGGTGAGCGCATCAATCATGTTCACGTTGAGCAGCTCAATCAGTGTCTGGTTAGGAATACCGGCCAAGGAGTCGAACTCCTGCTTGAGGGCATTACCGGCACCATACTCAAACCAGTCCTGCACGGCCTTGTTGGTAGGTACAATCATCATGGCAGCATCGTAGTGCATGTCATAATTACTGGTATTGCTGTACATATACTGGTTCCATCCCGGGTCGAAGGGCAACACAACCGGTGCAACTTCGTCATCGGGGGTCGTATTGTTCTTGCCATTGGACGACTGGTTGCTGAGGTAGCGCATCACATACACCGAATCTTGAGTACCATAAAGACGGCGATACTCATTGGTGATGGTGTTACCTGCATAATAGGGAGCTGCAAAGCGGTCGATGAACTTTGACCAGAGGGAGGTACCCTCGGCATCATCGTCGCCACCGCGACCCTGCTTGCGGATGATTTCAGCCATGTTGTCATTGGGAGTGAGCACACCGTTGACCTTGTGGATATATCCGTTCTTACAAGTGATGTCGCGCTCGAACACCTGCTTGCCATTGACCCAAGCCTCACCCAACGAAGAAGCTACACCATTGGTCAACAGGCTGAGGTCCTGCTCTGTAAACTTATGATACTCCATGAACTTGGGCAGGAAGTGAATCATCGGAGGAGTAGTGGCATCCTTCAGAAGGACAATACCCTCGGGGCGGTCGCGATACCTGTCCCACACTTCACCGGCAGGCATGTCGGCCGGCTTCATGATATAGACAGAGTCATAGATGCTGAGCGACGTGGCCCGACGCATACACAAACCTGTCTGGGGAGGATTGCCGCTAACATTGGAGAGCAACTCCACCAAGTAGGCATTGTTGATCATCGAACTGTTGAGCAACAGCTTCTTCTGGGCATCAGAAAGCTGGTCATAGTTCGTCACGCCCCAGTCATTGGTACGGAACCACTCTTCGAAAGCAGCATCGTCGGCCACAAACAGAGTTTTTGAGCCGGTATGGCTCAACACTTCCGTCAACTTCAAATCGTCAATCAATTTGAGTGTCGTCGTGTAGTTGCCCTCCTCCTGCAAGCGTTCGTAGATGGAGTTTCCCAACCAAGAGGGCTGTCCCGTGAGGTTCTCGTCCTCACACGAAGGCAGCATGACGGCGGTACCCATCAGGCAAGCAGCAAAAGCGCTCCTACAGAACAAGTGTCTCATAGTTTTGCTTTTCATAACAACATGTTGTATTAGTTAATTATTTGATTTTATTTTATTTTTTTATTGATTCTGTTTTTCGCTCTCTTTTCGATAGTAACTATAGTGGCTATAGGTCCTATAGCTCCTACACTCTCTCTAATTTCTAGGATTTCTATATTTTCTAGTCCCCCTAGAACTTTCAGTTTTCCCAGCCCCTAGCAGCCAGTCAGGCACTCACCCTCCATAACCACAAAAAGACTGCTATCATTGCCCGACAGACAAGGGGCAATAGTAGCGGTCTTCGCCATCCGCTGCACACCAGACGGGCAGCCGGACATCGTATCAGCAAAGAGTACAAGAAGGTTTGTTTTCATCATATTAGCTCGGAGCAGATTCTGCCGTTCGTTTTTCTTAGAGATAAGGAAGCCGGAGGCGGCCATTCCGCCTCCGGACTCCTTTGTATAGGGTTTATAGGTCTATGCGATTTACTTAATCACCTTCTTCACAGTGACAGTACCATCGGCATGGATGTTGCGGATGATGTTGACACCCTGCTGCAACTTGCCTACCTGAGCACCACCGAGGGTGAAGATGTCGCGCTTCACAACGGCTGCACCAGTACCGATAACCTCATTGATATTCTTAGAGTTTGTACCGTGGTAGTAGAGTTTCCAGTTGTCCATCATTACCCAGTCGCTAGTACCTTGAACGGTCTTCTGGATACCGAGACGGAGTGAACCATCCTTCACATCAACGTAGTAAGTGTTGGCATATTCACCATAGTCGTTGAACATAGTGACAGCTGAAGCCATGGTGTTGGCTACATGCATCAGCGTATCAGTCTGAGTCTCGTCAAAGATTGTGTCAACAGGTGTGCAACCTTCGATACCGAATGCATCGTTGCTCAAGAATGCACCAGAAGCCAAGCGGGCAACCTTAGTCTGGATGGTGTCACCAGCAGAACCTGCATAGAGGTAAGTAGTGGCAGTATCCTTACCAGCCTTGTAAGTATCATAGTCATAAACTGAAGAGCCGATACGCTCGTATGCAGAAACTTCGATGCGGTAAGTTCCGTTAGGAATGTTCTTCAACTCCTGATAGAGGTTGAAGGTCTTCTGATAGAACTCGTATGCACCACTGCCAAGAGCACCATCAGCACCTGTCCAACCTTCGGCAGAACCGTTACCATTGATATCCTCGAAGCTGGGGCAAGAGAGCAAAGCAGTGAAGTCCATAACATTGTCATCAGAAGCATTTTCCCAGTTACCGACAATCAGGTCAACAATCACTTTATCCTTCTGAGCCAACAGAGCCTTAGCTTCGTCCTTAGTCAAAGCACTCTGCTCAACACCAGCCAACATCTGGATAAGCAAATCCTGAGCGGCAGCCATAGCAGTTTCTGTAGCGAAGTCTCCGTAAACCATCATGGCGTTCTGAACTTCTTGAGCGGCAGCAGTCAAATCAGCGAACAAGTCAGCAGAAGCGGCAACAGAGTCGTTAGCAGCATAAATCTGTACGAGAGCATCGAATACTGCATTTTCGTCAGTACTATTGAGGAGACTCTCGGCATTAACCTTAGCAGCTTCCAACAGCTCCTTAGTATCCTTAGCCATAGCTTGAGTCAGAGTAACTTCAGCGGCAGCAACAGCTTCCTGCAAGTAAGGCAATGTGTAAGCAATCTGCTTGCCGCGATAAATCATCTTGAAGTTATCCCAGATAACCCAAGTAGCAGTCTGCTTCTTACCCTTCACACCGATACGGAGCTCATCGCCCTGCTGAGCTACAAGACCGTTGGCAGAAGAGACATACATACCATTGGTGAAAGCCTCACCGGCAGTCTTCATGTCGTTGGGGAAGAAGATAGAATCGCCATCTTCACCAATGAAGGCATTGGGGTTAGACTCGGGACCTGTACCAATAGCACTATAGATATACTCTCCATCAACATGCTTAACTGGTTCAGAGAATACACACTTCACTTCGTTCAAGTGGTTGTTTACATATACATGACCCGGGCAAGTCTGTCCGCCATTAAGATAGAGGTCATAAGCCTCCTGACCACGCTTCACACGATAGAAGCCCTGGAGAGAAACTTCATAAACACCCTGAGGAGCATCTTTCACAACCTGATAAGCATCCCAATCGCGCTCGTAAGCCTCCATACAGCCATAAGCAACAGCTGTCCAAGAGCCACTCCAACCTGTGGATTGGTCATTGTCATAGCGAGAATTTACCAAGAACATGTCAGTAACATCAGAGTTAACGACCAAAGAAGCACGGATGGCATCTTCAATCATCTGAGTCAGCTTGGCAACTTCGGCCAACAATTCTTCAGTAGAAAGAGCCTTTTTACTCAAGATAGAGGGAGCCTGACGAGCCACGTAAGCTGCCATTTGACTCATCTGAGTACTTGAAGAGAGGTCAGTTCTGTTACGAGTTTCATTACCTCTCTTAATTTCTGCCTCATACTTCACCCAACCGTCGATGTTGGTCTGAACTTCAGTAACAGCAGCATCGATTGTGGTTTGTGCAGCAACAAGAGACTCTGCATCAGAAGCTGTAACGCCACTCAATGTAGCCTTGTAAGTATCCAACAGACCAACTGTCATTTCTGCCTCGCGGCCGTCATACTTATTCAAAACTGCATCAACCAAAGATTTGGTAGCACCTGCATAAGCCTCGGGCTTTGCACCATGGTATTCCAAACGCCACATATCCCAAATCGCCCAGTCGGTACCACTAGTAGTCTTTTCGTGCTTGATACCGATACGCAATTTACCATCTGTAACAGAAATCAGAACAGAAGCATCGTACTTAGGACCACGTTCTGCATCAGCAAAGTAAGCACCAGCAGCCTGCATGTTGTTAGGAACGTACCATACAGATCCGTCAGCAGCTGTAGCTGTAGTCTCGGTACCTACACCCAACTTCTCGGTACTTGAACCTGAGAAGATATTAGGAATAGCATCGGTAGCAGTTCCTGTAGCAGTGGTAGCATAAGCCATAACTACATTATTTGTACCATTTATATAATCTTTATAAGAACTTTCTGTGCTACCCGGACGGAAGAAACCTCTAACTTTCACACTATACAAACCGGCAGGAACATCCGTAAGATCCTGATAAGTATCAAAGGTCTTGTTGTAATGCTCTGCATTATTGTAGCTCTGGAAACCAGGAGCAGTACCACTCCAACCATCGTTCTTATTGTTGTCATAGCTGGCATTGGTAATCAAAGAAGTCATGTTTGAAGGATTCTCCCAACTAGCATTTGTCAAGCCCCAGTCATACAAAGCCTTATCTATAGCTGAAGATGCAGCCTCAATATCCTTCACGGCTGAAGTCTCATCCAGATAAACAGCTTCCTGAGCGGCCACATCAATACCCTTAGATTTAGCCTCGTCAATCTTGCCTTTCAAGGTTTGAGCAACATTGTAAACACTTACCAAAGAATCATAAACGGCCCAAGCGGCAGTATAGTCCTCCAAAGCGGCATTATACTCTTCAACGGACACGAAAATCCAATCGATCTGAGCACCTTCAGTAGCCGGAGAAACATTCCAGAACAAACGAGTGTTACCACCTACAGCATTTGCATTCACTGCACCTACATACACATCAGGATATACCAAATTATTCCAATTAGGATTGTTAGTACCCGGAGCAATGCGATACACATTATTACCTTGAGGAACAAGGTTATACAAGCGGTTTGCTTCACCGCTGTTATCCACCCACATGTTACCGCCATCATCAGCCATGAAGACATGTTTGATAGCCGACTGAGTCTCTACAGAGTCTCTCCAATAGAATTGTTTGCCATCCCATTCTGTAGCACCTTCAGCCACATATTGGTCAATGTAAACTTTGTAACCCTTCTTACCAACACTGGCACGAGTATTCCAGTCATTAGCACCAAGGAAGAACTGACCGGCACCGACATTGTACATGTACATAGCCTCGCCATACTTAATTTCTTGAGCGGTGACATTAGCCTTCGGAGTCTCCGGAGCCTGACGCACACCGTCCACAATCGCTGCCGATGCGCTACCTGCTAACAGCAACGCACCCAAAACTAGTAAATTTCTAAGTTTCATAAGCACAAAACTAAAGTTAATAATAATGTTATTTAATAATTGAATTTCGCGTTTTTAATAGTTTTTTAATGCGAAGTGACAAGTCACAACACACTTTAACGTGGCGAAGATAGAGTAAACTTCCCAAACATGCCAAGATTTTAACCGAAATCACTCGGAGATTAAGATTTTTTAATACTTAAGCCCTAACCCCCTTGCTCCGTGTGCGATAACGACACACAAATGCCCCCTTCCCGACACACACAGAAAAGGTTTGGAAACAAAAAAGAAAAAGTTACGAAAACGTTTTTATACCTTATTATATATAGGGAAGCTCGTAGTAACTATCCAGCGATTCTTTTTATTTCAAACGCAGAGACGCAGAGGCGCAGAGGTTTCTTTTTTTTAGAGTTTAATGGAGACTTGGAGAATAAAACGCCCTACGAGCGTTTTGAGGTGTACCACTGGCTGACTTGTCGGCCAAAACTCTGCGTACTCTGGTACTCTCTGTCGAATGGAAGGATTCTCTGCGTCTCTGCATTATTTTTACTCAACTTTCGCAAGTAGAAAAGTAGCATGATGTCTCTGTCATTCTGAACGTAGTGAAGAATCTGATAACGCTAGCGCTACAACTATTTTGCTTATGTTCACAGATCCTTCACTACGTTCAGGATGACAGAGACCGTCAAAATGCTGAGACATTAG
>JAFXDL010000134.1 GCA_017516265.1 Bacteroidaceae bacterium | reverse complement strand
TACTTATACTCGGTGGTCATGCTGAATATCTCCGCATCGGGCCAAAACTGCTGGCGTGTACCGGTGATGTCCGTTTCGCCCACAACTTCTACAGCCGTCACGGGTTTTCCGCAAGAGTACTCCTGCTGGTGCACCTTACCGTCGCGGTGCACTTGGGTAATCATCTTGGTCGAAAGGGCGTTCACACACGATACACCCACGCCGTGCAGACCTCCTGACACCTTGTATGAACCTTTGTCAAACTTACCACCTGCGTGCAACACAGTCATTACCACTTCCAAGGCCGACTTGTGTTCCTTCGGGTGCATATCCACGGGGATACCACGTCCGTTATCCTGTACGGTGATGGAGTTGTCCTCGTTGATGGTCACTTCAATGTGGGTACAATATCCGGCAAGGGCTTCGTCGATAGAGTTGTCCACCACCTCATACACCAAGTGGTGCAATCCCTTTTCACCAGTGTCGCCGATATACATGGCAGGGCGTTTGCGCACAGCCTCCAAGCCTTCCAGCACTTGGATATTACTGGCGGAATAGTCCGCCCCATTGTTCAATAATTCTTGTTCTTCAGCCATCTTATTTTGCTTGTTAATATTCTATATCACTTTGTTATAAAAAGCAAGCAAAGATAAGCATTTTGAAGTAAATAAACAAAGAAAAAACAGGTTTTCTTACCCCTGCTGAAAAGAAGATTTTATTACCTGATACTTCAACTCCATTCTGACCAAGAAAGAATTTGTACATCCAACAGTTATTTTATCAGGCATAAAGTTTTCGAAACACCTTTTAAAGGATTTTTCCCGCTGCCAGGAGTTGTTACGCTGATTCCCTGAGTGATCCTTGACATACAACAAGAGAATTCCCAGAAAACTTAAGTCATTGAAAACCACCAAAATCAAAAGAAGAACCGTTAATTTATGCAAAAAGAATTGTTTATTTCTTGACTCATCCCTAAGGGCATACACTATCTTTGCGGCAGATTTCGAAATCAGTAAAAAAAACGCGTGAAAATGAGAGAAAAAACAAAGTTAAAAATCGGAGAGTTCTCACAGATGATGCAAGTGACCGTGAAAACCCTGCGCCACTATGAGAAGAAAGAGTTACTACTTCCCAGTGAAGTGGACGAGTGGACAGGATACCGCTATTACACTATCGAGCAGATGCAACGGCTCAATACCATCCGCCAATTGCAACGGCTCGGATTCTCGCTTGACGAAATCAAGGAACTGTACGAAGAAGGAGCATACTCCCCAAGCATCGAACAGTTGAACGAGAAGATAGAGGAAACAGAACGACAGTTACAACAACTATTGACACGACGAAGTCAATTGCTCGACTGGATGAACGCTCACAAAAAGATTAAGACAATGAAAAAAACAATGGAAAAATTCAGGATTCAATCCCTCCCAGAGATTATCGTGGCAAGCCACCGCGAAACAATTCCCAGCTATGACGATCTCGGAAAACTTTGTGTAGAGAAGATTGGCCCCGAGATGCAACGTCTTGGCTGCAAGTGCCCTGCTCCGGGTTACTGCTTCACCATTGAGCACAACAAAGAGTATCGTCCGACTGACATCGATATTGAGTATTGCGAACAGGTAGAAGAGATGGGAACAGACAGCGCCATCATACAATTTAAACGTCTTGACGCTGTACCCAAGGCGCTCTGCATGAAGCACGTCGGCCCCTACGAGCGCTTTCATGAATCATTCGCTGAAGCTTTCACCTACATGGAGGAAAAGAACTACAAGATTGCAGGTCCTTTACGCACTTCTTACATTGATGGGATATGGAACCAAGAGGATCCAGAATTATGGTTATCTTTGATTCAGATTCCAATTGAATAAAGGATGAAGGGTATGCGCTTGTGTAAGCGCATACCCTCTTTTTTTTATACTAAGCAGAAAGTATACTGAAATCACATCATTTTCATAGTCTTTCGGCAACTACAATATCATTTCACCACCTTCTTGCCATTGACGATATAGATTCCGTGAGGCAATTCGGAGAAGATGGTACCCTCGGGCAAACGCACACCGGTGATGGTGTAGATGCCGCTGAAGGTGTGTGCCTTATCGGCGGTTACCTCGTCACAAATAATATCTTCGATTCCAGCTATGTTGACACCACCGAGTCCTTCGACAATGCCGGCATAGACATGCTTGCGATAATAGTCGAGAGTCCAGATACCCACAGGAGTATCGGCGCGCCAACCGCTGTTGGTGGGCGAGTCGGTGGGACACCAGAAGCAGATGCCGGCCTGCTGGGCAGGAGGAACGATTTCGAGGTACTTCTTGACGATCCATTCGTAGTGATCGGCCATCTTGCGGTGCATGGCCTCGGTCATCTTAGAGGTAGAGACGCTATTTCCATTGGCATCATTGTAGCCCATATCCAACTCGCTGACACGCACGAGTTTGCCGGTTGCAGCCATCAGTTTGAACATGTTCACTATGGCATTCTCCTTGCTCTTTTGGGTTGAAGCGTTTGCGTAGTAGGAGATGTGCATCTGAGTACCGATACCATCAACCACCGTCTCTCCGTCAGCTTCCCACTTCTTTATCCAGTTGATGAGGGATTTCAGTTTTTTATTTCCATCCCAATCACTCTCAAGGTTGTAGTCGTTGATAAAGAGCTTTATGTCCTCCGGACCATGCTTGCGGGCAGAGCGGATGGCACTACGGACATATTCCAAATCCCCCATGTGGTCTTGCCAGAAGAAGTCGCCCGAGCCATTGTCGTGCTGCAGGGTATAGTTTCCGCTACCGTCATCACCTCCGCCAGAGATAGCTTCGTTCACCACGTCCCATGCCTTCACCTTGCCACCACAAGCATCCATCATTCCCTTTATCCATCTGTCCATAGCCCACACAAGGGTGTCGCGCTTCTGTTGGGCAGTGAGGGGAGTGCTTTGGGGGAGCTGCAAGTAGAACTCTTCTTCCTCTATCACTGGAGCCACGATGCTGCCACCCGCCTTTTTCATCTTGAAAGTGCTCAGGTCCGTCCCGTCAAGGGTACCATTCTTCATCTTTTCCACACCGCCAACCTTGAAGCTGACATTGTCGAAGTAATAGACATTGGCATCGGCCAATTCACTCAGATTGAAGGCTATCGATTTTCCTGCATCGGCCAGGGTTCCACTCACTTGTATGTGCTTCCATTCGGTAGTAAACTGTATGTCACCCAAAGCCTGATAGGTCACGTAACTACCCGGTGCTGCGTGAAGTTGGGTAGAAACTTTTGCATTCTTGTCTGCACGTATGTCAGCGCTGAATACAAACTTGGCGCCCTTCGCAAAGTTCGCGGGACAGACAATCCAGAACTGGTTGTCCCACGGGTCTGACTTTTTAGCGGATGCTTCCACTTTCAGGTAGCGGCGCGGCTCGTTCACCTTCATAGCACCGACAGCCTCTTCAACCTTGATGCCCCTGATATAGAGATCGCCCACGAAATCACCGCATTGCAAGAGCAGGAAGCTGCCGGCGGTAGCGTTCTTATAGGTCAGCTCAATATCCTTCCATCCGGTAGTGAAGGTGGTGTTCACATTCACACCGCCACCCCAATCACCCAACTTGGTGTAGAGCTTACCTTGGCTACTACCCTTGGCTGTGATGGTCACTTTGTACGTCTTGCCCTTTTCCATAGGAATACCGTCTATGGCTACAAACTGCACTTCCCACGAATTGTTCTTTTTGGTCGTCTTGAGGTGCAAACCGTCTGTTGCAGAGAAGTCGATGGAGAACCCGTACTTGCTCTTGTCAGCCGTCCACCCCACACTCTGCTGCGAACAAAAATCTTTCGACTTTACCTCCACATACACAAGCGTGTCAGGATTTTCAAACGGTTCGGCCGGAACATCCTTTATCAAGCTGTTGAGCCACGCCGTAGCCTGTTGCGAATGCCAGGCCAATGTGTGGCCATACACGGCAAGTCCGGCTTTGGTAGCCGCATTGACGTAGTTCTTCACCTGGGTGAAGTTCATGCTTCCGTCACTTCCCACACAGCTCGACATCTTCATGGCGTTGCCGGCCACCGTCTCGGTAAAGTTGTCATTGGTAAGCCCTTTCACCGTAGCATTGTTCAGATAGTTGCTCACCGTGGTACCGATGCCCAGCTTGAAGTTCGGATACTTCTCGTGGTCGATGTAATCCTTCAGTGGGGCATAATCCCTCAGGTACCCATAGTTCGTTTCGTCATTTGGATTTCCTATTTCATACTTCTGCTGCGCCAAGGAAGTGGAAGCAACCAACAGAATCATGACTGGAAGAAGTTTTCTCTTATACATATTCCTTTAGTTTGAATTATTATACAATTACAGTCCATCGGTGTATCATCACACGCCCAGCAAACTCTTGTGCAAAATTAAGCAAAATGCAGGAATAATAAAGGATTCCTATAGACAAAATAACCTATAGGAGACTATTTGGAATGAAAATGGGACAATCCGAAAACGAACGGGTCAGTCCGAAAAAAGGACTCGGCAGAAATTATCCCCACTAAATTTCTACTGAACCCTTTCCACCCCTCCCCCCAAGGGTCCCCCTCCCCTAAGACAAGGGAGGAGCTTAAATAGTCCTGCCATCATGTATTTAAAGCTGTCCCCCTGTCTTAGGGGGACGAGCGAAGCGGAGGGGGTTACTCCGTCATCACCGAATTGTTTCACCGCAGGGTGATGGGTACTCAGAACATAGACAGAAATATCCGTGTAAAAAAATATATAGGCCACACCTTTTGTAAAGGTATGGCCTTCCTTATTCCGCTTACTGCGGATTTTTCTCGACTAAACTATTAAGCGAGCTTGTTGATGTGAGCAGACAACTTAGACTTCAAGTTTGCAGCCTTGTTCTTGTGGATAAGGTTTGTCTTAGCCAATTTGTCCAACATCTTCTGCACTTTCGGATACAATGCTACAGCCTCTTCCTTGCTTGTAGTTGCACGCAACTTACGAACAGCGTTACGCATTGTCTTGCCGTAGTATCTGTTGTGGAGTCTTCTCTTCTCCTCTTGTCTGATTCTCTTGATTGATGATTTATGATTTGCCATCTCGACTAATCTCTTAAATATTGTTCTTTAAAAATCTTGTTACTTAGTAGCCCGTAGGAGAGTCGAACTCCTCTTTAGAGAATGAAAATCTCTCGTCCTAACCGATAGACGAACGGGCCATCCTGTGAACCACTTTCGCGGTGCTCATGAGGTTTGTTTCTCATTTGCGGATGCAAAGGTACAGCCTTTTTCTGAATCCACAAAACATTTCAGAAACTTTTTTTTGATTATTTTCCTCCATTTCCCAAAGAGCACCTACTAATCCGCTAAATATCAAGAAATTCCAATACTCTTCTATTTTTCAATAAAATCGTTCCTTTTTTCAGCGCCGATGCCTTTTCGTGCTATTTTGCGTGTTTTTCTATCTTCTGACAGCCTCTGCCCTATTTCATTTCAAAGGTTTCAAAGAAAGGAGAAATGCAAGACTCTATTATAATATATTAATGTACGCGCGCGAAAGAGCTACACACCGATACAAGCCAAAGAAACAACAATCATAATACGAGTATTGGGAGTAGCGGACATCCCATAACACCCCACTCCCAAGGTACCAACACGGGAAATGTCCACTTGGCCTCATGCAATAGTAACACTCTAAAAAACAACACATTCCATTTACCAAAGAGTTACCGTACACGGTCAAACTGTTGACCACGCACGGTCAACACACTGACCATGTACGGTCAGCGCACTGACTATACATGGTCAACGCGCTGACCATGCATAGTAAAAACATTGTCCGTGCACAAGTAAGCAATGGCGTATTCTGCAAGATGGGAAAGCTGAAACCAACAACATTGAGCGACCACACTACTTGAGACCTAGCACCAATGCATCATCCCCATAAGAGGACGTAGGTATATCCGTCGAAATACTCATCCAGTTTCACTCCGAAGCGGTTGGCCAGTTTGATGACAATTTCCTCTTCGGCTGGTGTCAGCAGGATTTCCCCTCGGCGGGCCTGATAGTATCGCTTGTATCCCATTTTGCTTATGCCCAATGTACGGAAACTGTTTATATGACCGGTAGGGATGGCACGTATTGTCCGCATGAATCCCCGTGCACGGCGCACCCTCTCATTCTTCAGATACATTCTGCACTGCCCCTTCTGTGCCGCCACCCATTCAGGGTTTATAACTTCAATGTAGGGTTTCTCCTTGCTGGCCACTGTGGGATACATGATACACCTCAAGCAGGTTTCACTCAACGGACATCCCGCCACGTTGCAAACGGTAAACGCTTTCGGCATCCCGCTTGTATCAATCGACTGATTCATTTCTCCTGTCGTTTTAAAGATTTGGAACTAAATTCTTTGCAAAGATATAACAAAGAAACGAAAGTGAATACTAAACGAGGAAAGAATGTTGTCTGTCTGTGTTTTTAAGATGTTGCTGTATTGCCCAAGAACAATAGTCAAGTTGATAAAGTTTGCATAGACTTCACACATATACAGCAAAGAGTATTCAGAGCAACTAAACCCAACTTTGACCCCTAAATTTATTTTCAAGAATTTTTAGTAGTCAAAGTTGGGTTAACAAAAGAGGTATTTGCAAAAACTTTAGACTCGAACACTGCTCCCAGATATATGAAAGTACATCCCTACATGAGCATAGGACAGAAATAGATTCTAGTCGAAGTTCGGTCAGAGTTTTACCGTTTTTTAATCAAGCAGCAAGACAACATGCTGAATAAAAGGACTTATCAAGCTTTTTAGATAAGAATTTTAGTTGAACTTTTATCAGATTTAGTCGAACGTAAGATTATTGATATGTTATTGGAATTAAAATAAAGGAACTAGAAGTCCGCTAACCAAAGGAAATTTCTGCACGCATCTTTCCCCTTAAATCATCCCCGTCATATAGAAAGGCAAGTACATCAGTTCGTTTTCACCTTTTTGAAAATCCTTGGTGTAGAGCAGATAGCTGTCCTTGATTCTGGCCGAATATTTGGCTCGGAAAGCATCAAGTGATGCATGGGTCTTGTATCCTGATGATTTGACTTCAATCGGACATATCTTATTGCCTTGCGACAATAAGAAGTCTATCTCATAAGAGTGCTTTTCGTCCTTCGCAAATGTATAATAAAACAACTTATAACCAGCTGCCGTGAGCATCTGAGCTGCAAGATTCTCATAGATGTAGCCGAGATTGGCTTCCAACTTGTCAGCCAACAATTTCTGATAGATGACATTCTCAGCAAAATCCTTATCCCAGAAGACCATTGTCACGAACAACCCCGTGTCTGCGACAAAAAGTTTGTATTTCGACATGTCTTGCGTCAATGACATTCCGACATTCGGGTCGTCTGAATGATACGATACAAGCACCGCCTTGCTATCTTCAAGATTGATGAGCATCTCAGCCTCTGTGCTCTCCTGCAGTTCTCCAACGACAGAGTTGGTATAGAAACGGGTTGCTTTTTTACTCAATTGGGCAGGTATTGCCATAAACAGTTTGCTGAGTTTTCCTGTCGCATCAATCTTCAAGAAATCTTCGGAATACAATTTGATGATTCTCCGCTTTACAGCATCCACCTTTGCAAGGTTGTTGGTGTTGAGATATTCATTTACTGCTTGAGGCATTCCCCCGACCAACATATAGAGTCTTAAATCTCTTTGTTTTGTGCGGTGTGCCGCTCCCAAAGGCTTCCGTTTGTCAAAGAACGTCCTGATGAGGGGGACAGATACCGTATCCCCCAATGCCCAACGGAACTCTTCAAAGTCCATAGGATACATTTCAATCTGTTCTTCCTCGCTTGGTATCGTTATTCCCTTTGTGTTTTGTTTGATGCTGATGAGCGACCCGGTCTCAATATAATCATATCTGCCGTCTTGTACAAGGTATTTGATGGCCTGCCTAGCGTTCGGGCACTTCTGTACTTCATCAAATATAATGACGGATTTACGCTCTTCCAAAACAACATTGTAAATAGTTTGCAATTGGAGGAAAATGAAATCCAAGTCCATCAAATCATCGAATAGGGATTTGACGGTCGCAGATGCCTTGTTGAAATCGACAATCAGATACGAAGAATACTCGTTCTTTGCAAATTCTTCAACAATGGTCGATTTGCCAATACGCCTTGCACCTTGTATCATCAAAGCGGTCTCTCCATTGGACTCTTGCTTCCATTGAAGGATTTTGGCGTAAACTTTCCTTTTAAAGACTCTCTTTTCCATAATTCCAAATGCTATTTCTGCTGCAAAAATAAGGTATTTTTCATTCCCCCGCAAATTTAAAACAGTGATTTTACCGATTTCCCGCAAATTTAAAACGATAAATTTGCCGATTTCCCGCAAATTCAAAACTGCTGATTTGCCGATTTCCCGCAAATCTATCGTATTTCTATGTGCCAACATTATGGGAAAAGAGACCGTGTTTGGGGAAGGGGCCAATCGGATGCTGAGTCTCCGATTGTCCAGGTTATGCAAAATTCATGCACGGTTCTCTTGTTGGTTTGTATTTTTTCTTGTAGTTTTGCGGACGTTATCATCCAATGCCCGTATGCAAGAAAAGACAGCCGCCATCGTACTCCACTGCCTGAAGTACAACGACACGTCCAACATCGTCAACGTGTACACCGAAACCAGCGGCCGGTGCTCATATATAATTAAGGTATCGCGCGCAAGGAAAGGAAACGTCCGCTCTTCCCTTTTTCATCCGCTGGCTCTGGTGGAACTGGATGCCGAAGGGAAAAACACGGCCCAACTGCGCCGTATCACCGAAGCCCGTCTGCTTCATCCGCTCCCTTCCCTGCCCTTCGACCCCGTCAAGTCGGCCATCGCTCTGTTCTTGGGGGAGTTCCTCTATCATGCCTTGCGCGAAGAGGGCACCAACCGTCCGCTCTTTGCCTACCTGACCCACTCCATCCGCTGGCTTGACGGATGCACGGGAAGCAGTGTGGCCAATTTCCACCTGGTCTTCCTCATGCGTCTTTCGCGCTTTCTCGGGCTTTATCCCAACCTCGACGGATACCTGGCCGGTGATTATTTCGACCTGCTCAATGCCCAATTCTGCCGCCGTCCGCCTCTGCACGGGAATTATCTGCACCCCGAGGAAGCTGTTGCCATCTGTCGCCTCATGCGCATGAACTACTACAACATGCATCTCTTTTCCTTCAACCGACAGCAACGCATACGCTGTCTGGAAGTGCTGAACGATTTCTACCGCCTGCACATCCCCTCGTTCCCACAGCTCCGCTCGCTGGAGGTACTGCAGGAGCTGTTCAACTAACCAGTTCCCCTATTGGCAGAGACCGTCAGTTCCGCATGGTTCCCTTTGAACCTTGAACTTCAAACCTTGCCTCCATCACGTATCCGAGGAAATTCCATCACGTGTCCGAAGGAAATCCATCAGCTGAAAGAATCCTCTCGGACACGTGTCAGATTTTTGCCAAACAGCGGAGGAATAATCGCAAAGAATCCCCCTCATTTCGTGCATAATTGTTTAAATTGCCTAAAAAAGGAGGTTAAATGTCCTAATTTTCGGAAATATGTGTTCAGAAATGAAAAAGAAACATTATTTTTGCCTGACATTAACGAAAGACTATGGCAGACGATTCATTTTTCCTCATAGACATAGACAAAATCCTGGCCTCAAAAGCCGGGAAGAAGGCGAAGTATGTACCAGGCTTCATAGTATCGTACTTGAAGAAGATTGTACACCAAGAGGAAATCAACGAATACCTGATCAGCGTAAAGGAGAAGCGTGGTGTTCCCTTTCTGGAAGCCACACTGGAATACCTCGATACAAAGATTGAGGTTGAGGGACTGGAGAATCTGCCAGATGACGGACGTCTCTGCACCTTCGTGAGCAACCACCCGTTGGGCGGACAGGACGGCATCTCGCTGGGATGCATCCTGGGCAAGCACTACAACGGTAAGATTAAATACCTGGTGAACGACCTGCTGATGAATCTCTACGGACTGGCACCACTCTGTGTGCCCATCAACAAGACCGGTTCACAGGCACGCGACTTCCCGCAGATGGTGGAGGCAGCCTTCCGCTCGGACGACCACATCATCATGTTCCCGGCCGGACTCTGCTCGCGCCGCCAGCCTGACGGTACCATCAGTGACCTGGAATGGAAGAAAGCCTTCGTCGTGAAGAGTGTGCAGACCCAGCGTGACGTGGTTCCCATCTACTTCGAAGGACGGAACTCGGACTTCTTCTACTCGCTGGCCAACTGGTGCAAACGACTGGGCATCAAGTTCAATATTGCCATGCTCTATCTGGCCGACGAGATGTTCAAGAACAAACACAAGACCTTCCGCGTCACCATCGGGAAACCCATTCCCTGGCAGACATTCGACAAGTCGAAGACTCCCGCCCAATGGGCCGAACATGTGAAGGGAATCGTTTACAAACTCAAGGAAAATTCTTAAATTATATAATGGAAGAAATAATCGCTCCGATAAGCAAAGAGCTGCTGAAATCGGAACTGACAGAAGACAAGCGCCTGCGCCATACCAACAAGAGCAACAACGACATCTACATCGTCACTGCTCACAACGCGCCCAACGTGATGAAGGAAATCGGCCGCTTGCGCGAGATAGCTTTCCGCGCCGGAGGCGGAGGAACAGGGCTTTCTATGGACATCGATGAATACGACACCATGGAGAACCCCTACCGCCAGCTGATTGTGTGGAACCCCGAATCGGAAGAAATCATCGGCGGCTACCGCTACCTGCTGGGGACTGACGTTCGCATGGACGAACACGGGCACCCCATCCTGGCTACTGCCCACATGTTCAATTTCTCACAAGAATTCCTCACCGACTACCTGCCCCAGACCATCGAACTGGGCCGCTCGTTCGTCACGCTGGAATACCAGTCCACCCGTTCCGACGCCAAGGGTATCTTCGCTCTCGACAACCTGTGGGACGGACTCGGAGCACTCACCGTGCTGAAACCCGACGTGAAGTACTTCTTCGGCAAGATGACCATGTACCCCTCGTTCAACCGACGTGGACGCGACATGATACTCTACTTCCTGAAGAAACACTTTGGCGACAAGGACAAGCTGGTCACTCCGGCCGAGCCTCTGCTGCTGGAAACTGACGAAAAAAAACTGGGAGCACTCTTCTGCGAAGAGAGTTTCAAGGAAGACTACCGCATCCTGAACCGCGAAGTGCGCAACTTGGGTTGTAACATTCCTCCGCTGGTGAATGCCTACATGAGCCTCTCTCCCACCATGCGTGTGTTCGGCACCGCCATCAACTACGAATTCGGTGATGTGGAGGAAACGGGCATCCTGATTGCCGTCAACGAAATCCTCGAAGAGAAGCGCATCCGCCACATGGACTCCTTTGCCAAGCAACACCCCGAAATACTGGAACTCCAATACGGAGCCGGAGTGCTGAAGTTGTAACCACTTAATGTGTCAAGAATAAATATAGGCACGGATTACACGGATTACACGGATAAATTTGACCTGTCGGGTATAGAACATAAATAAAAATCCGTGTTAATCCGTGTAACCCGTGCCTATATTTATTTCTCTATTTTTCAAAGAACATCCGACATTATCCGTCATCGTTCTGTTTTTCCTCTCCTTCCTTTGGTGCTTTCAAGAATAAGCATTACTTTTGCCCGAAAGAAGAGACAGACGATATGGCAACTACCGCATCCCACATGCTTTCGGCCGAAAGCAACCGCGAGCTGGAACTGGCCCGCCAATTCATCGAACAAACCGATACAAACGTATTCCTCACCGGAAAAGCCGGTACGGGAAAGACCACTTTCCTGAAACAACTGCGCAAGGACTCACCCAAGCGCATGGTGGTGGTGGCTCCCACAGGAGTGGCGGCCATCAATGCGGGCGGAGTGACGATACACTCGTTCTTCCAACTGCCCCTGTCGCCCTATGTGCCAGGAATGCAGTTCAGCGAGAGCGGACGCAAGCAGTACAGCTTCAGCAAGGAGAAGAAGAACATCCTGCGCAGCCTCGACCTGCTGGTGATTGACGAAATCAGTATGGTGCGTGCCGACCTGCTGGACGCCATCGACTCTGTGCTACGCCGCTACAAGGACCACACACGTCCCTTCGGCGGAGTGCAACTGCTGATGATTGGTGACCTGCAACAGCTCTCGCCCGTGGTGAAGGAGAGCGAAGTGCATCTGCTGAAGCCCCACTACGAGACGTTCTACTTCTTCGGCAGCCATGCCCTGAAGCAGAGCCGCTATGTGACCATCGAGCTGAAGACCATCTACCGCCAGACGGACGAACAGTTTGTCCGCATCTTGAACGCCATCCGCGAACGCCGCACCGACAACCAACTGTTGGCCCGGCTGAACGAGCGATACATCCCCGGATTCAAGGCCGAGGATGCCGACGGATACATCCGCCTGACTACCCACAACCACACCGCCCAGCAGTACAACGACCAACGACTGGCCGCCCTGCCCACTCCGGCATTCACCTTCAAAGCCGAGGTGAAGGGGAACTTCAACGAAGCTCTCTATCCTGCCGATGCCTTACTGACACTGAAGGAGGGGGCACAGGTGATGTTCATCCGCAACGACGAGTCGGGACAGGGACGCTACTACAACGGCAAGATAGGCCACGTGCAGACAGTAACAGCCAGCAACATCGTGGTTCGCTGCGATGACGGAGCAGCTTTCAACGTAGAACCCAGCGAATGGGCCAACAGCCGGTACACACTGGACGAAGCCACCAAAGAGATACGCGAAGAGGTGGAGGGCACCTTCCGCCAATACCCCCTGCGGCTGGCCTGGGCCATCACCATACACAAGAGTCAAGGACTGACGTTTGAGAAAGCCGTCATCGATGCCGCCGCCTCGTTCGCCCACGGCCAAGTGTACGTGGCACTGAGCCGGTGCAAGACGCTCGAAGGACTGGTGCTGGCCTCACCCGTCACAGCCTCGGCCATTATCAGCGACGATGCCGTGGCCGACTTCATGCACAGCGGTGCGACACTCACCCACGAAGCCACCCAACGGCTGGGGCAACTCCAGTACGACTACTTCTACAAACTGCTGGACGAACTCTTCAGCTTCCAGTACCTGCGTCGCGACTTCGACCAGACGCACCGTCTGTTGGACGAATACTTCTACCGTCTCTACCCCGCCCTGCTGGGACAGTACAAGGAGAAAGAGAAACAGTTCAGAGAGCAATTGGCAGACGTGGCCGACAAGTTCCACCAGCAATACACCGTCCTGATGCAGCAGTCGGCCGACTACACCACCAATGCCCACCTGCAGGAACGCATAGGCAAAGCGGCTACTTACTTTCATCAGAAGCTGGACAATCTGATGTTAGAATTATTACAGACAACCAAGGTAGAGACCGACAATCAGACCATCCGCAAACGCATGGACGAAGCCGTGTTCAACCTGCGCGAGTCATTCTACCTGAAGCGCGAGCTGATGCGCCACTTCACCACGCATCCGTTCAATGCCAACGACTACCTGCAGGCCAAGGCTGTCATCACATTGGAAGGCAGCGATACACTGTTCAACCCCAAAGCCCCCAAACCAGAGAAGAAAAAGGGGCGTTCGGCCAACAGCATGACGGACAACATACCCACCGACATTCTCTACCCCAAACTATACAAGGCACTGCAGGAATGGCGCCGACAGAAGAGTGCCGAACTGACTCTACCCGCCTACACCATCCTGCAGCAGAAAGCGCTCATCTGCATGGCAAACTCCATGCCTGACACGATGAAGACACTCATCGACATCCCTTACTTTGGGAAAATCAGTGCTGAGAAATACGGAGAAGAGCTCCTCGCCATCATCCAACGCTACATACAGGAGCACGGCCACGAACTGAAAGAACGGCCTACCCCCATCAGCCGCACAGAACTGGAGAAGCAACTGAAAGCTGAAGCCAAAGCCGAACGGGAAAAGAACAAGCCACCCAAGGTGGATACCAAAGAACAGACCTACCTATTATACCAGGAAGGGAAAAGCATC